>JAYSPJ010000391.1:0-3689 GCA_043722155.1 Bradyrhizobium sp. | reverse complement strand
CTTGCTCGTCCACATCGGTGACCCCTCCTCGAATCAGGCCACCTCCTTTGAATCACAGGTGATTCATATGATTCAAGAACTCTTCGGACAGACACTAAGATCGCAAACGGTAATTTCCTCGCGAAACGAAATCGATAAATCCCCGATCACGCAAAAATTGAAGCTGTTGACGTATTTTGGGCCTAACGTTCTCGTTGCCAGGATAGAGGTCGCCCAAATGTCGCTCGAAAGTGTAGACGTCTTCAAGCGTGAAGTCGCGCTTCCCGAGTGACTCCACGCATTTCATGACATCGAGCAACCAGCCACGGGTTCCCGGAGATTGATCCCTGAGGAAAAGCGTCTTCTGCCATTCAGCGAGGACGAGGTCTTTCTTCCGGACAAGGCCATTCCGGACAATATGAATCTTGCCCGACTCCGGCACGCGGCTGAGTAGGATGTTTGATCCGATCCAGCCTGCGCGCCGCGCGGTGGCAGCAAGCGGCCTTCGCCCTTCAATGATCTCTCGGACAAAATAGTGTTTCGGAACGATGAACAGATTGACGACCGCCAGGGATCTGAGATTGTAATTCATCAGGAGAAGATTTGGATTGTTGCTGGCGGCAAGACGCTCGCACTTGGTCTTGAATGCACCGTCGACAACTCGCGTTCCAAATTTTCCCTTTTGACTTTTCAATTCGAACTCTTCGCTGCACGAGGTGCAATGAAAATCTGCAAGCGGGCTATTGTTGGGGAAAGCTGTAATCTTCGCGTTGCCGCAGTGCGGGCAATAAGCCCACGCTCCGACCCATGCTTCTGTCCACGCCTTGGCTCTTTGTGAGCCGCTGGTATAGCCAGATTGAGATTCTTCGAAGCCGAGTTTCATGGTACTAGCGTAGCCGAACTCTCCTGAATTGCCAGCGTAGCCAGATCGGCCTACCTCTTCTTCCACCCGCCCCGATGCCCCGGCGCACCGCCAGATGAGCGCGGCACCGGGCCGAACTCCGGGCCGGACTGGCGCGAGTCGGTGGGCTGGAAGATCTTGCTGCCGCTGCCTGCGCCGGTGTCATCGAGCGAGGGTTTGCGCGGACGTGCGCCGCCCGGGCGATAGGGCAAGGATTCCGGGCCGTGCATTTCGTCGAGATGGGGCTTGTGGACTCGGGAGGACGAGGGACTGCCGTCGCCGCCCACCCCACCCCGCGCGCCTGCGGCGCCCGACCCTCCCCCTCCAGGGGAGGGTGAAGAAGACGCGCCCGCCCGCGGCGTGTTATTGCCGCCGCGTTTTGACGAGCCGCGGGGCAGGTTGGCGGACTCACCGTATTTCTTGGCGCCGGCATAGGCGCCGGCTTTCGCCGCGACGCCGCGCTGCTTGATGGTGGGATCGTCGACCACGGCGAGCTCCGTGGCGCGCAGGCGCTTGACTTCGTCGCGCAGCCTTGCGGCTTCCTCGAAGTTGAGGTCGGCGGCGGCTTCGCGCATCCGGGTTTCGAGGTCGGCGAGAACAGCTTCGAAATTGTGGCCGATCGAGATGACGTCATCGGCCATGCCGCCGTCGCCGATTTCCACCAGCACATGGTCGCGCTCGTAGACACTGTTCATGATGTCGCCGATGGACTTCTTGATGCTTTCCGGCGTGATGCCGTGCTCGGTGTTGTATTCGACCTGCTTTTCCCTGCGGCGGTCGGTCTCGGCAATGGCGCGGGTCATCGATCCCGTGATCTGGTCGGCGTAGAGGATCACCCGTCCGTCGACGTTGCGCGCGGCGCGGCCGATGGTCTGCACCAGCGACGTCTCGCTGCGCAAAAAGCCTTCCTTGTCGGCGTCGAGGATCGCGACCAGCGCGCATTCGGGAATGTCGAGGCCTTCGCGCAACAGGTTGATGCCGACCAGCGCGTCGAACGCGCCGAGCCTGAGATCCCGGATGATCTCGATGCGCTCGATGGTGTCGATGTCGGAGTGCATGTAGCGCACGCGAATGCCCTGCTCGTGCAGATATTCGGTGAGGTCCTCCGCCATCCGCTTTGTCAGCACGGTGATCAGGCTGCGATAGCCGGCATTGGCGGTGGCGCGGACCTCGCCGACGAGATCGTCCACCTGGGTGCGGGCCGGGCGGATGTCGACCGGCGGATCGATCAGGCCGGTGGGGCGGATCACCTGTTCGACGAACACGCCGCCGGACTCGTTCAGCTCCCACGCTGATGGGGTCGCCGACACCGCGACCGATTGCGGGCGCATCATGTCCCATTCCTCGAAGCGCAGCGGCCGGTTGTCCATGCAGGAGGGCAGCCGGAAACCGTATTCCGCCAGCGTCGCCTTGCGCCGAAAATCGCCTTTGAACATGCCGCCGATCTGCGGCACGGTGACGTGGCTCTCGTCGGCAAAGACAAGCGCATTGTCGGGGACATACTCGAACAAGGTCGGCGGCGGCTCGCCGGGTCGGCGTCCCGTGAGGTAGCGCGAATAGTTCTCGATGCCGGCGCAGGAGCCGGTGGCTTCCATCATCTCCAGATCGAAGGTGGTGCGCTGCTCCAGCCGTTGCGCTTCCAGCAGGCGGCCCTGGTCGTGCAGCTGGTCCAGCCGCCATTTCAGTTCCGACTTGATCGACTTGATCGCCTGCACCAGCGTCGGCCGCGGCGTCACGTAATGCGAGTTGGCGTAGATTTTGATGAATTCGAGGTCGTCCTGGCGGTGGCCGGTGAGCGGATCGAACTCCTCGATATTTTCCACGGTGTCGCCGAACAGGTTCACGCGCCAGGCGCGGTCTTCATAGTGCGCCGGGAAAATGTCGATGACGTCGCCGCGGACCCGAAAAGTGCCGCGGGTAAAATCGGCCTGCGTCCGCTTGTACTGCAGCGCCACCAGATCGGCGATCAGCTGCCGCTGGTCGATGCGCTCGCCCTTCTTCAGCGCGAACGTCATCGCGGTGTAGGTCTCGACCGAACCTATACCGTAGATGCACGACACCGAGGCCACGATGATGACGTCGTCGCGCTCCAGCAGCGAACGCGTCGCCGAATGGCGCATGCGGTCGATCTGCTCGTTGATCGACGAGTCCTTCTCGATATAGGTGTCGGTCCGCGGCACATAGGCCTCGGGCTGGTAGTAGTCGTAATAGCTGACGAAATACTCGACCGCGTTGTCGGGAAAAAAGTTCTTGAACTCGCCATAGAGCTGCGCCGCCAGCGTCTTGTTCGGCGCCAGAATGATGGCGGGCCGCTGCGTCGCCTCGATCACCTTGGCCATCGTGTAGGTCTTGCCGCTTCCGGTGACGCCGAGCAGAACTTGCGTGCGGTCGTTGCGCGCCATGCCCTCGACCAGCTCCTTGATCGCGGTCGGCTGGTCGCCCTTCGGCTCGTATTCGGATTTGATCACGAAGCGCACGCCGCCTTCGGATTTTTCCGGGCGCGGCGGGCGATGCGGCGTCCAGATCTTGACCTGGCCGTCGTCGCCCTTGAACTCGGGACGTCCCTCGCGGATCAGGTTTTCCAGCGCGTCCGCCGTGGCGGCGACGCCGAGCGCCTCCATCTTGTTGCGCGGCGGCCGCGCCAATGCGGCGAGGTCTTCCTCCTCGGTGGTGAAGCCGAGCTGTTTGGCGAGCTCCGGATCGAGCGTCGGAATGGTGGCGGCCGTGCCGTAGTTGGCTTGGGGGGATTCGTCGAGGCCGTGATTCGTTGAGGCACCCCCACCCTGGCCCTCCCCCGCAAGCGGGAGAG
>JAYSPJ010000390.1:0-8587 GCA_043722155.1 Bradyrhizobium sp. | reverse complement strand
GATGCGCCTGCCGCCGTCACGCCGGAGGACGCGCGTGCGGTCGCCTCGCCGGCCGGCGTGCATTACGACCAGCTGATGGTGCTGCAGCCGCCGCGTCTTGCGGGCACCGAGGCCTACATCCGGATCTACAACAATGACGGCTCCGAAGCCGGCGCCTGCGGCAACGGCATGCGCTGCGTGGTGCGCCGGCTGTTCGAAAAGACCGGCCAGACCGCCGTCACCTTCGAGACCAAGGCCGGTCTGCTGAATTGCTGGCAGGGCCCGTCGGCCGATCTCTACACCGTCGACATGGGTCCGCCGAAGTTCGGCTGGAAGGATATTCCGCTGGCGGAAGAGTTTCGCGACACCCGCTCGATCGAGCTGCAGATCGGTCCGATCGACGCGCCGGTGCTGCACACGCCGTCGGTGGTCAGTATGGGCAATCCGCATGCGATCTTCTGGGTCGACGACGTCAACGCCTACGATCTCGCCCGCTTCGGGCCGCTGCTGGAAAACCATCCGATCTTTCCCGAGCGCGCCAACATCACGCTGGCGCACATCGTCGATCGCGATCACATCACGATCCGCACCTGGGAGCGCGGTGCGGGACTGACCAAGGCCTGCGGCTCGGCGGCCTGCGCCACCGCGGTGGCCGCGGCGCGGCTGAAGCGCGCCAACCGCATCGTGCAGATCGCCCTGCCCGGCGGCAATCTTGCGATCGAATGGCGCGAGGGCGACGACCATGTGCTGATGACGGGCACGGCGACGTTCGAATATGAGGGCCGATTCGATCCCGCATTGTTCGCCAACGTCGCCTGATCATGGGCGTCGACATCGTCACCTTCGGCTGCCGCCTCAACGCCTTCGAATCCGAAGTGATTCTGCGCGAGGCCGAGCGCGCCGGGCTCACCGACACCATCGTCATCAACAGCTGCGCGGTGACCAACGAGGCTGTCGCGCAGGCGCGGCAATCGATCCGGCGGCTGAAGCGCGAACGGCCGGAGGCGCGCATCGTCGTCACCGGCTGTGCGGCACAGACCCAGGCGGCGATGTTCGCCGATATGGCCGAGGTCGATCGCGTCGTCGGCAATGACGACAAGATGCGCGGCGAGGCCTGGCGCGATACGCGCGTCGCGTTCGACGCGGCGCCGGCATTCGGCATCGAAGCCAGCGAAAAGATCGCGGTCGCCGACATCATGGCGGTCAGGGCGATGGCGCCGCATCTGCTGGAAGGATTCGCAAAAGGCCTGCCGCGGGTGTTCGTTCAGGTGCAGAACGGCTGCGACCACCGCTGCACCTTCTGCATTATCCCCTATGGCCGCGGCAATTCGCGCTCGGTGCCGATGGGCGCGGTGGTCGATCAGGTCCGCGCGTTGACCGAGCGCGGCCACGCCGAGATCGTGCTGACCGGGGTGGACCTCACGAGCTATGGCGCCGATCTGCCGGGCGGACCAAAACTAGGCCAACTGACCAAGCAGATCCTGCGGCATGTGCCGGAACTGAAGCGGCTGCGGATTTCGTCGATTGATCAGGTCGAGGTCGATCGCGATCTGCTCGACTTGATTGCGGACGACGAGCGGCTGATGCCGCATCTGCATCTGTCGCTGCAATCCGGCGACGATCTGATCCTGAAGCGCATGAAGCGGCGGCATTCCCGCGCAGATGCGCTTGATTTCTGCACGCAGGTGCGGCGGCTGCGGCCGGACATGGCGCTAGGCGCCGATATCATCGCGGGCTTTCCGACCGAGTCCGAGGAGATGTTCGGGCGTTCGCAGGATCTGGTCGAGGAGTGCGGCCTCACCTTCCTGCACGTGTTTCCCTATTCGCCGCGGCCGGGCACGCCGGCGGCCCGGATGCCGCAGGTGAACGGTGACGCGATCAAGCAACGCGCCAGGCGGTTGCGGGAGACCGGCGAGGCCGCGTTGCAGAAGCGGCTGTCGCAGGAGATCGGCTCGGTGCGGCAGGTGCTGATCGAGAGCCCGACGCAGGGCCGCACCGAACATTTTGTTCCGGTGGCGATCGCGGGGGAAGTACCGGGCTCGGTGCGGACGCTGGTGATGAGAGGGCATGACGGCGCGCGGTTGACGGTGTGACTCTTCCTTCTCCCACAAGGAGAGAGGGAAAGAAACGTCCACGTTGGAGTCGTGCATGAACTCGGCTATGCATGCGCCGCTTCCGCCGTCTTCGAGGAAACCACCTTGAAACCCGACAACGACCCCATCCCCGCGCCCTTCGGCGCGTTCGCACCGAATTCCGCGCAGGCCGCCATCATCTCGCTGGCGCGGCGCTCGCGGCTGAAACGCGGCGCGTTCCGCCCGATGCTGTCGCGGCTGGTCAATTTGCTGCGCACCGGTCCGCTCGACGTGCAGTATCAGGGCGCGTCTTTTCGATTCTATCATCAGGCCAGCGCCACCGAGCGCGGCGCCCTGTTCAATCCCGATTACAATCTCGATGAGCTGGATTTTCTGCGCGCCCACACGCCCCGCGGCGGCGTATTCGTCGATGTCGGCGCCAATGTCGGCACCTATGCACTCGCGCTGGCGCGTCACGTCGGCGAGAGCGGCAAGGTGATTGCGATCGAGCCGCATCCCGTGACGCATGCGCGGCTCACATTCAACCGCGCCGCATCCGCCTGCACCCAGGTAACGCTGGTGGCCGCGGCCGCGGGACCTTCCGACGGCGAGCTTCTGATCGAGACCGACGGCGACAATCTCGGCGCCAGCCACATCGTTACCGGCCAGCCCGCCGGCTATGCCATCAAGGTGCCGGCGCGGCGGCTGCAGCGCATCCTCGCCGAGGCCGGCGTGTCCCGGGTCGACGCCTTGAAGATCGACGTCGAGGGCTACGAGGACCGCGTGCTGACCGGCTTCTTCAAGGTGGCGCCGCCGTCGCTGTGGCCGCGCGCGGTCGTGATCGAGCATCTGTCGCGCAACGAATGGCTGGAGGACTGCATTGCCGACATGCGCACGCGCGGCTACGCCGAGACCGGCAAGACCCGCAGCAACACGCTATTGCTGAAACCATAGCCGCCACTTCACCGCAGGAGATTCTGATGAACGGCGCGCCCGGCATCCGCGCCCACTACCACCCCAATTATTACGGTGCCTTCGTGCTCGATCACGATGGCCACAACATCGAAGCGGTGTGCCACGCGCCCGAGTGACCGGTTCCCAAGACCCGGCGGAACATCGCGGGATCGCCGACGTTATCGCTCCAGCGAAATGGAGCGACGACATGGCCAACGACAACACTGCCCGCGACACCGATCACGCCTGGGACCTGATGAAGAAGATCGGCTTTGCGATGCTGGTCACGCGGGAGGGCGACAAGCTTCGCGCCCGCCCGATGAGCGCCTACCTCGAGCGCGAGAACAACGCGATCTATTTCCTCACCGACGCGCGCCGGCACAAGGATGACGAAATCGCCCGCAATCCGAACGTGAATCTGTCATTCGCCGACGCCGGTGACCAGAAATACGTTTCTGTCACCGGCACTGCGGTCGTCTCCAACGACCGCGCCAAGATCAAGCAACTGTTTTCGACCCCGGCGAAGGCGTGGTGGGACTCGGCGGAAGACCCCAATATCCGCGTGCTGAAGTTCACGCCCGACGATGCCGAATTCTGGGACTCCCCGGGCACCGTCATCAGCTATGTGAAGATGGCGGCGGCGGCCGTCACCGGCACGCGTCCCGACATCGGCGACAACCGCAAGGTGGCGATGTAGATGGGAATAGATCCGCAGGAGGATCCGCCGATCAAGCCCGGACGACCGTCCGAGCCGCCGCAGGAAAGCCCGCCGGGGAATCCGCAGCCTGAAGTGCCGCCGCCGATGCGGGAGCCCGGCGGGCCCCCGCGGCCAGAGGAGTTACCGGGACGCAGCCCCGAGGAGCTGCCGGTGCGGGGACCGGCGGGTCCGACCACGCCCAATCCGGCAACTGCCAAATTGCCCGGCTGCGAGCCCGATGTGAATCCGGCTAGATCTGGTTTGCCGCAAGGAACGATGTGAGCCACATTGCGTTCGAAACGAGCGTCTGAATACGCAATGAACAATTGCGCCTTCAGACGTTGCGTGTTTTGAAATAAAAGCAGCTTTGCCATTACAGGCCGCCACAATCCGGCCTAACGCTTATTCGTTGATTGCCACATCTCGTTGCCAATCATTCCCGGGACCCAGACCATCATGACACACCTTCGCCTCGTGCTGCTCGCCACGACAGCCCTTACGGCCATGCAATTCGCGGCACCTGCATCGCACGCGCAAACCGCGCCGATAGTGGTCGCGCAGACCAAGGAAGAGCTTGGTCCGGATGGAAAACCCAAGGCATCGCCGAAGGCCGCACCACCCGCAGTTGCCCCACGTCCCGCGCCGCCGCCACCACCCGCTGCCGCACCGCCGCCGCCTCCTGCTGCCGCACCACCACCACCGCCGCCCAAGCCCGCGACGCCGCCGCCTCCGCCAGCCGCGCGTACCGCACCGCCGCCTCCACCCACGGCAGCACCACCACCGGTGCCGCCGAAGCCGCCGGCTGCGCCGAGCGTTGCGCCTGTCGCGCCCCAGCAGAAGAGCGCGCCGCCTCCCCTGCCACCGCCGCCGCCCGCGGGCACCAAGCAATTGCCTCCGCCATCAAGCGCGCCAGCTCCGGTCGCGCCGCCGGCTCAAACGGCCCCTCCGACACCACCCCCGGCAGGCACCGGCGCGGGTACGCCCCCGCCGCCAGCAGCAAGACAGACACCGCCGCCACCGCCCGGTACTCCGCCCGGGGCCGCAGCGCCGGCAACTCAAATCACGCCTCCAGGGCCGCCCCCCGCAGGCGTTGGACCCGGCACGCCGCCGCCTCCGGCACGTACCGGACCGCCTCCCGTCGGACCTGCGCCGACGGCTACTCCGGGCCCGGGAGCGCCGGCTCTGGGAGCTCCAGCTCCAGGTGCTCCAGCTCCAGGAACTTCGGCTCCAGGAACTTCGGCTCCAGCAACTTCGGCTCCAGCAACTCCGGCAGCGCCGACTGCCGTGCCCGCACCAGGCGGAGCCGGAGGGCAGACCGGGTTGCCGCCTGGCACCCCCATTGCCAGGCGTCCACCGCCGACGGTCAGCGCGCCAATTCCGCCAGCGCCGCCCCCGGCCCAGGCCCTGACGCCGATTGCGCCGGGCGCGCCGGCGCTGGGAACGAAAACCCTGGACGGTTTCCGGGGTCAGCGGCGAGAAACCCAGGAAGGCGGCCGTACGGTGTTCACCGAGCCCGGCCGGATCATCGTTCGCGATCCCAGTGGCCAGTCGTTCATCCGCCACAACGAAGTGGATCGCTTCCGTTATGGCGCGCGCGACATCAGGACCCAGCAGGTCGGCAACGAGACGCGCACCATCGTGATCCGTCCCGACGGCACGCAGATCATCACCGTCGTTGGCCGCGACGGCCAGTTGATGCGCCGGATCCGCAGGGATCAGCGCGGTCGCGAGATCATCATCATCGACAACAGCTATCGCGGCCCGCGCGGCTTCGGCGGCTTCTATGTCGATCTGGCGCCGCCGATCCTGCGCATTCCGCAGAATCGCTACATCGTCGAAGCCGACGAAGCGTCGCCGGCTCTGCTCTACGACACCATGATGGCGCCGCCGGTGGAACGGCTCGAACGGCGCTATTCGCTCGACGAAATCCGCTACAGCGCCTCGGTCCGTCAGCGCATGCCGAGCATCGATCTCAACAGCATCAACTTCGAAACCGGATCGTGGGAGATTCCCCCCGATCAGGCATCGAAGCTGCAGGCGATCGCGGACGGACTCAATCGCGTGATCGCGGCCAATCCGCGCGCGGTATTCCTGATCGAAGGCCACACCGACGCGGTGGGACCGGACGTCGACAATCTGTCGCTGTCCGATCGCCGCGCCGAATCCGCCGCCACGCTGCTGACGCAGCAATTCAACGTGCCTATGGAAAACCTGACTTCGCAGGGCTACGGCGAGCAGTATCTGAAAGAGCAGACCGACGGGCCGAGCATCGTCAATCGCCGCGTCACGATCCGCAACATCACGCCGCTGCTCAATGGCGGATCGGCATCGCTGCCGCCGCCGCCGCCGGGCACCGCGCCGCCGCGCTAAGGCAGGACAATCGCGCAAGGAAAATGGCCGGGAGAAATCCCGGCCATTTTATTCGAGCATTCAGGCGCTGAGCGCGCGCGGCTGGCCGTGCTACTGCCCTGCCGGCGCCAGGCCAAGGGCGTCAGCAATGACGCGGAAGATGTCGGTGTTGTCCATCGATCCGTGGACCCGTTCGCTGCCGGGCCCGGCCGCGGTCAGGATGACGTCTTCACCCGAATGTACGCTGGCGCCCATCATGGCCGGCAGATTGCCCGGACGCAGCGCGACACCAGGGACATCCTTGTATTTTTCATTGACTTTGAAGGTCCCGGCCTGCTCGCCCTTCACCGTCGGCTCGTTCGGATTATCCAGTTTCGGACGGAAGGTTTCGTAGTGATCCGGCAGTGCGGCCGAGAAGATCGCCAGCCGCCGGCTGACATCCACGCGCGACGGATAGCCATCGGCATCGGGTTCGGGATAATTGGGAAATCCAGCCTTCTCGTACACGCTCACGCGCTCGCGCAGCGGCACGTTCGGCGTCACGCTCATGTCGTCCTGGATGGTGCCGACCAGGCTGTTGGGATGATTGTGATCCGCCACGACCAGGATCAGCGTGTCGTCGCCACGCGACCGCGCCCAGTCGCGCGCCAGCCGTACCGCATTGTCGAGCATGATGGTGTCGTAGACCGCGCGCTCCATGTCGAGCAAATGCGCGTATTTGTCGATCATTCCGGATTCCACCATCAGGAAGAAGCCGGCATCGTTCCTCGACAGGACGGCCAATGCGGTCTGGAGCTGTTCGGTCAGGTCGGGCTGCTCGGGAAACTTCCTGACGCCGCCACCCTTCAGGAATTTACGGTCCAGCGCGCCATCCATATTCCCCATGGCAAACAAGCCGAGCAATTGGCGCGTATCGGAGTTGACCGCCAGCTCATTGAGTTCACCCGCGGTCGTCGCCACCTTGTAGCCGGCTTCGCGAAACCGGGCGATGTAGTCGATATCGTCCTTGCGTTTGGAGCCGGGCGCGGCCTGCGGCAGGAAATTCGCAGCTCCGCCACCCATCAGCACGTCGGGCCTGGCGGCGAAGAACTGCGCGACGATCTCGTCATAGGTGCCGCGGCGGCGGGTATGCGCGATCATCGCGGCCGGCGTCGCATCCTCGACTTCGGTATTGGTGACGATACCGATGCCCAAATTGAGCCGGCGCTTCACCAGACTGGCGATGGTTTCGACCCTGGGATCGTCGAACGGATTGGCGGTGCGATCGGCATAGACGCCCATCGCGGCCGAGGCGGTCTTGTGGCCGGTGGCATAGGCGCTGGCCGAGTTGGCCGAATCGGTAATGATCGAATCCGAGCCGGCGGTCGCCACCAGCGCCATGTGGGGCATGTCGTCGATGGCCAGCTTGCCGAGGCTCTTGCCTTCCGCGATGCCCTTGGACAACAGCCGCGCGGCGGTGCGATGGGCCGGCGACATTCCGTCGCCGATGAACAGGATCACGTTGTTCGCCTTGCGCGGCCCGGTGTCGTAGACCGTCCACACCAGCTTGCGGCTGCGCGTGCCATCGCCGGCTTCGACCGTAACGCGGCCGGGCTTCGTCAACGTGACGTCGCGAAGCATCAGCGCCGACTGGTCCTTGCCGTCTTCGCGCTCGATGAACGTTGCCGCGCGACCGAACACGGCGGCATAATCCTCGCCGTTGACAGTCACTTTCAACTTCGCCGGATCGACCCGGTCGGGAAATTCGACCTTGAAGTCGAATTGCGCGCCGGAAAGAATCTCGGCGCGGTCGATCGGGTAGACGGTCTGGGCAACAGCCGGGAATCCCGAAACCAGGATCGCGAGGGATATTGCGGCAACAAGCTTGGTCATGATGAAGGCTCCGCCTCGGGGTACGGCCGCGGGGCCACAGCGACCGCTGCCCCGCAACAATGTGCAGGCCGCAAATCTACCCGCGTTGGATGACTTCCCTGTAACGGCCGCTCATCTCCCGCCCGGTTCAGCCCTTGTCGTTTTCGAGTTTGAGGATGTCCGAGCCTTCGCCCATCGACAGCAGGCCTGTCCCTGCGTAGAGGCCCAGCTTGGCCCTGGTATCGGCGATGTCGAGATTGCGCATGGTCAGCTGGCCGATGCGGTCCGCCGGGGTGAACGCTGCATCGTCCACCTTCTCCATGCTCAGCCGCTCGGGCTGATAGGTCAGGTTGGGGCTTTCGGTGTTCAGGATCGAGTAGTCGTTGCCGCGGCGCAGCTCGAGCGTCACCTCACCGGTAACTGCGCGCGCCACCCAACGCTGGGCGGTTTCGCGCAGCATGAGAGCCTGGGAATCGAACCATCGCCCCTGGTAGAGCAATCGACCAAGGCGCATGCCGCTGATCCGGTATTGCTCGATGGTGTCTTCATTGTGGATACCGGTGACCAGGCGTTCGTAGGCGATGTGCAGCAGCGCCATGGCGGGAGCTTCGTAAATGCCGCGGCTCTTGGCCTCGATGATCCGGTTCTCGATCTGGTCGCTCATGCCAAGGCCATGCCGGCCGCC
>JAYSPJ010000389.1:0-7000 GCA_043722155.1 Bradyrhizobium sp. | reverse complement strand
CCAATGACCCTGAATGCCGTCGCCTATGCTGCGCGGAGCGAAAGTGACATTGACTCCGTAACCTACCGGTGAGGTTGGCTCGCCGGGCTTGGCGGAGAGGCTGTAGTTCGCACAGTGGGCGTGCGGCCCAATGAAATAGCGCCGGCAATGCGCCTCGTTGCAACCGGGATCGACGGTCTTGAAGATGAAGTGGCGTCCGTCCGGGTCGTAATAGAATCCATTGGGCAGGTATGAGTCGGGAAGGTAAAATGAAAAAATCCATTTCCCCGAGGGCCACGCATCCGACAGCTTTTCTCTGTCGGCAAGGGCGGGCCCGACCAGCGTCAGCGCCGCCAAGGTTATCAGGAGCCGAGGCAGGATATTTCTGCAGCGCATCGCGCTCACTCCGCGAAACCGATGGTCTCGAGGACATGGGTAAAGACGTTGCTGCTGGCGGCATAGCGCGCCTGCGGCGCGCCGAAGGTGACGAAGTAGAACACCTGACCAGCGTCGATGATGGCGACATCCTCGCGCAGCAGATCGGGCGAATCCGAGCCGGAAAACTGCATCGAGAACACGATCGCCGGCCGCAGCGCGATCTGCGTGGTGCGTTCGCTGAGCAGGCGGTAGTTGTCGGCGCCTTCGGAGAGCCGGGTCTTGATGGTCTTGGCCTCGCTCGCCAGCGTCGCCTTGGCGCGGCGGCGCTCGGCGCGGAATGCGACATGGAGGACGTCCTCGCCGTCGGCTTCCAGTCCCTGGAAGTCGAGCACGTTCGGCTCGGGCACGGCGGAATTCGCCGAGGCGGAATTCGCCCATTTCGCCGGCACCTCCGCCGATACGCCGGCCTTGCCGCTATAGCCGGGAAGGCGCATGCCCATCCCGATGGAATCGAAGCGCCGCCACGCCGGCTTGCTCGCATCAGGTTTCTTCGCTTCCGGCACCTTCGCTTCGGGTTGCTTCGTTTCGGGCTTCGTTGCCACAGGCGCGACCGGGGAACCGGCCGCATTGGCGGCCCGCTCGGGAATGGCGGGATCGACACGGAAGCTCTTGATCATCCGCGCGACGATCGGCTCGAACGCCGCGACAGAAGTTTTCGGATAGGCGATTTCGACCCGGTGCACCGTTGCCCCGCCCTCGCTTAGCAGCCCCCGGCGCACGATGGTCTCGGCCTCTTTGGTGGCCACGACCTGGTACCAATCCTGACCGTTCTGTTTCACGGCCGCTGCATCGCCGATGTCGAGCACGTCCTCGGCCTGCAACTCCTCGACCGAGAAACCCAGGGCATTGGCGTGGCTGTAGACATGAAAGCGGGCCCCGGCGGTCGCCGCGGTGAACTCGCGCCCGGCATTGTCGGGTGGCGGCGGCTGGATCGCGAACAGGTCGGCGGGATAGTCGATTATTACGCCGTAGCGGGTGTTGGTATAGCCTTCCCACCTGCTCGCCTTGATCGCCGTCGTGGCGGAGCCCGCCGGCGGCGCGGCCACGGTGGCGGGCGGGATCGCGGGCGGCGCGGCCTTGGGTGGCGCAGCAGCAGTCGATGACTTCGGTGGCGATGGCGGAGCCTGCGGCCCGGTCATGATCAGCGCGGCTGCGAGAACCACGCCGCCGACCACGAGACCCGCGACAAGGATCGCGCGCCGTTTGCCGAAGCCCGAAGCCGGCGGAACGGAAGGCGTTGCCTGAGCCGCCTGCTTCGTTTCCGCGGCGGCTGCCGGCGGATCCGAATCGAGCACGGCGGTGCCGCACTTCGTACAGAATTTCTGGTTGGCCGACAGTTGGACGCCGCACCCCGTGCAGAACGCGCTCATCGCTGCTCTCCCGAGGCCGGACTGGCCGCGCGCAGCAGCCGGCGGGCGCGGACATATCGCGCCAGCAGTCCAAAACTGTTGCCGACGGCGAGGCCCATGCCGAGAAACGAAACCAGCGCCACCGCATAGGGTGTTTGCCCACCCGCCAGCGTCGCGGCCTGTGTCATCAGCAGGGATAGCGCCCACACCGCCAGAAACCAGATGTTGCCGCGCGCCCGCACCGTATCGCCGTCGATGAACAGCAGGTTGGTCAGCGACCAGCCGACCCCGACCATCGCGCCGGCAGCGATGGCGAACCCGACCGCCGCGGCCGACAGCGGCGCGCCGGCCAGCGCGAAGAAGATCCAGGTGCAGACCACGCTGACGACCGCACCGATCACCAGCGACCAGGGCGACAGCTTTCGCGCCTTGCGGAAGGTGAGCAGCATCATCATCACCGACAGTGCGAACATCGCCATGCCGACGATTCCTACGACGCGAAACAGCAGCGCGGCGGAGGGGTCGATGAACAGAAGCACGAACGCAGCGGCCCCTACCGCGACGGCCGTGAGCAGCCAGCGCAACCAACGCGAGGAATTCAACAATGACACATGCCCCTCCGGCCCTGAATTGACAGAATTGAAGCTAGATCGCGGGCAATTCGCTGCCTTGTCCTAGGTCAAGGCATTGGGTCCGCGTAGACCTGCGAACCAAATGGTCCCCTGGACCAGCCGCTCGTTCACGGCTTCCACAATTCGAAATACTGCGGATCTTCGACCGGCATGAATTCGGTACTCGGCCAGTCGTCGAGATCAGCAAGCTGCGGTGGGGCGCCGATCAAATAGCCTTGGTGAGCGATGGAGTCGCTGGCACAGAGACCATTGCCCCAACCCACACGCCAGCCGTCGCTGCGTTTGCGCATCCAGAATTGCGCAACGGCGGTGCTCCGGTCCTGTTCGCAGGGCCCGACGCCTTTATTCCATTCTGCCTTGCCGATCGGCGTCCCGTTCGGACGCTGCGGGTGGACCACCACCCAGGCGAAGCCGGCGACGGTACGCAAGCTCTCGACCTTGAACTCGACCGGCTTGCCGAACGCCTTCTCGAAGGTCGGACGCAGGCCATCAAGAATCGCCTTGCGCTCCGGCGAGCCGGATCGCGGGGTTACGACATCCCTTTGCGCGATCCTGGGCGGCGCCGGCAGCGGCGGCGGATTGACGATCAACTCGACCTGCTCGCCAGTCCACAATTCGTCGTTCGAGCACGACTCGAACCCGGGATCGCCGCGGCTGGCGAGCGCGGTCCACAATTTGCTTTCCGGGCTCCACTGAAAATAGATCTGCATCTCGATCGGCCGGTTGCGGCCCGGGCAGCGCTTTGCCGCCAGCGCCATCGCGTCGCCATCGGCCGGCAGCACCCGGAATTGCAGCAGCGCCCGGCCAAGCCCGCCCCACACGACGCGCCGGCTCACGATCTCGTAGCGTTCGAGATCGAAACGCTTGTCCTCGTTCCAGCCGTAACCGCCGAGCCAGGTCTCGATCAGCGCCCGCGACGATGGATCCCGCTCGCCGGATCGATCCGGCGGCTTGTTCGGCAGCGTGACGATTTCCCGCCCCGCGGTTTGAGCCAATCGCAACGAGCGCGCTGGCACCGGGGAACGATACGTCTCACCGGCAATGCGAACGGTATGCGCCGCTGCGGGCCACACCGGCGCCAGCAGGATAACTGCCGTCGCAAGTCCAGCCAGAACGGCCGGCAATTGCAGAAAGCGGGTCGTTCTGTCGCGTTGCTGAGGACGGCGGTTTTGCATCCAGGCGACGTTAGAGGTGAGGGCGGGACGGACCTTGATCCTGATCAACGCGCGGCAGCCAGTGAGCTGCTGACTGGCGATTGGAAATCTGCCGAGGTCATGTCATATGCCGCAAATTCTTGCCAAACGCGATCTGCTCGCCGACATGGAAAAGAAAGCCAAGGCCCTCGGCCTTAGCGTTCAGGATGACGCTCAGGGATGCAGCGGGGAGGCCGAATCCATTCGGGCGAAGTGGTGGTTCGGCGGCCGCAAGGTCACCTATCGCATGTCGTGCCGACTGACGGAAACGGACCACACGGTCCATTTTCGCGAGGTCGCCGTCGAGCGTAGCTGGGGCATTCCGCCGCCAACACTGACGGTCGAGACCACGACCACCAGCGGCTGGAAGCGCAACGAGGAGCGCACCGATGTTTCGGTGGGTGGCGGCGGCTCGCTGAACTACGGGCAAGTGCGCAACGCGCTGGAGCAGGCGGCGGCTGCGGCCGGCTGGAACTTCCATCTTGAAGGCGGCCGTATGCCATAGAGACGCAGACGTTCGTCGGATTCGAGTGATGAAGCCGCCCTATTTCAGATCATCGCGATAGCGTTGCTTCAAAGTCTGTTCCCGCGAGACGGTTTCATCCAGCAGGCAAACAAGACGGAATTGGGCGGCGCCGAAACCCAACCCCGCGTGGTTGGCGGCGAGGGATTTGCAGTCGTCGTCGCGCAGCTGGAGCCACTTCAACTGCGTCGCCTCGAATAGCTTCCTGTTCTCGTCGCGTTTTGGCTCGTCCAGCATGTCGTTTGTCTGCATCGCGATGGCGATCTTGCCCACGAGCGCGGTGAGACCGGCTTCGGATTTATCGATAGCCTTTTGCAGGCAATCGACCCAGGCATTGGTTTGTTTGATTTTTTCGGGGTCGCAGAGCTTGCGCGAGGGGGCAGGCGGCTCCGCTGCGGCGGCGGATGAAGGCCCGCCGATCAGGACGGCGAGAAGCAATGCGGCGGCAAAGGCGTGCATGCGTTTTCCCCGTTCGTTCGGCGACGCGACCGATGAGGCGGAGCAGCGGTCAATCCGGTAATGCGTCCACGGCTTCATTCGAGCTGCTTCCAATTCTCGGCCATGAACCCACGGCCGTCGATTCGCTGTATCTGTCCGATAATACGCGCCTCCCGGCCGACGCATTTCCAGTCATAGACGGTGGCATGACCCGTCGCGCTCATGGGCACACCGATCGAGTCAGGGGTCTGTTTGCAGAACCGGTCGGCTCCCGGAGAATTGCGGCTGACGTCGGCTTTCCCGCAGATCAGGTTCGCTCCGTAATTGCAGAGCCAGACCGCGCCGTTCATGCAGCGAACCGAGGTGGTCGCCTTGACATGGGAGGCCGCCAGGTCCGCCGGAACGTCGAACATCCGCCGCGCATTCGATAGCAGGACATCAGGAAGAGGTTGCAGGCGATCGTCGTTGCCGACCTTTGCGCAATAGAGCTGTACATCCTGCGCAGCGGCTGGGGTGCAGAAAGGTACGGATCCGGCGGCGCAGCACAGCAGGAACACTGCGATGATCGACCGAATTCCCGTTGTCTTGCTCATTCCGACCTCTCCCAATATGCGAATAATCGGCTGCGCGGAGAGAGCGTTGATCTGGAGCAAGCCTGCGAGAGATTCCCTTAAACCGGTCGTGCTTCACGCACGGCGAGGGATGTCTGCTCAAGGCCGCAAGCCGAGTCTGAGGAAGGTCCGCTTTTGTGAAGGTTTGCAGATGCCGGCCCCATGAATGTGGCGCGGCGCACACCGGGGCCGGCGTCCGCAAACCTCAAAGGGAGGAAACCGCGGGAGGTTTGGTGAGGCCGCGCGTCAGTCGCGAATAAATTCGATTCATAGCCATGCGGCGGAGTTACCCCGCCCAAGGAAGGGCTCAATGTCGAGCTGCAATAAAGTTACCCTCCGTAGAGCTACCTATATGCAGCCTAGCTTGGAGGCTCGCACATGCGATCAGCTTAAGTCATTGGTATAAGGCGATGTTTTGTAGCCGCTTTCTTCACATCCTCTCCCCATGAGGGATGTGAGGTCCTCATTCTGAGGAGGCGTTTCTTCAACGCCGTCTCGAAGGATGAGGTCACCACAGCCGAGAATGCCTTAGAACTTCAGGTTCGCAAAGGCCCGCACGCCAACCCCCGGCATCAAGACCTCGTCCTTGTTGTAAGATACCGAGTTGCGGATGTTCTCGTTCAACAGGTTGTTGCCGACCAGGCCAACCATCATTTCGCGGGCTCCGAACCAGCTGGAGTCCAGCCTGGTCTTGTAGCTGATTTCCGCCTTCAGGAGATGATAGCCCGCAGTCGGCGTTTCGCCGATCACGGCGATATCGTTCTGCGCGAACGCATGCAGATAGTTGATCCGCGCCAGCCAATTCGCATCGCGCCAGAACACGCCGGCACCGACGCGCACCGGCGGAAT
This sequence comes from Bradyrhizobium sp., assembly GCA_043722155.1. Taxonomy (GTDB): domain Bacteria; phylum Pseudomonadota; class Alphaproteobacteria; order Rhizobiales; family Xanthobacteraceae; genus Bradyrhizobium. Next base: position 988 of record JAYSPJ010000389.1, on the reverse strand, counting down.
CCTGGGAACGTTGCTGCCGCCGGAGAAGGTGGCGCGCACGACATCGAACTGGTTTTCGATGCCCCAGATGCCGCCGTAAAATTGTCCGACATCGAGCTGGCTCTGGAATTCGCCGCCGCGGAAGGTGGCGTTGCGCTGCGAATAGATCGCCTGATTTAGCTCGAGCGGAGAAATCGGGTCAGCCGGACCGACGCAGGCGAGGTTCTCACAGGTGTTGCCGGTAAGCCGCCGGTAGATGAAGCCGTTGAAATGCGTGTAGAAGGCGGTTGCCTCGAACCGCAACGGTCCTGTGGCCCGTCGCAACGCGATCTCGACGGATTTGGCGGTTTCGATGCCGAGATTGGGATTGCCGATATCGAACGTAACGGTCGCATCGTGTCCGCCGCGCGAAAACAGCTCGGCCGGCTTGGGCGCGCGTTCGACATATTGGCCGGTGATGCTGGCAACCAGACCCGTTGGAAGATTCTGGATCAGGCCGATGCTGGCGCTTTTCGGCGTAAAGGACAGGTTGCGCGCCGTCGGTGGGCCGATGTCCGCTGGATTGGCGGCCAGATCGTACAACTCGGGAATGAACGCGGGCGTCGTTCCCGTGAGATCGACGCGCTCGATGCGGCCCGCGATCTGCGCCCTGGTGGCCTCGGTGAACTTCAATTCGTTGAACACGTAGCCGGCGACCTTGGTATTCTCATTGGGATCAAAAAGGCCGTTGAGCGGGGAGCTCGGATCGTCAGGGCTTGAGGCCGTCAAATTCTGGTGGCTCGCCTGCAGACCGAATGCGGACGTCACCGTTTCAAAGCGCGCGTTGAACGGCATCAACTGCATCTCGATGCGGCCTTCCTGCTCCTTGTTGGTGAAGCTCTGCCGCACGCCGAGCGTGGTCGGATCGGCGGGATCCGCGAGACCGATCTCGTTATGCTTGTAATCGGTGGCACTGGCCCAGAAGCGGATCGCCTCGATCGCCGCGGCATCGGGTCGATATTCGCCCTTC
>JAYSPJ010000388.1:0-2943 GCA_043722155.1 Bradyrhizobium sp. | reverse complement strand
TTCGAGCTTGCCGGTCCAGTTGCCGCCCAGTCGCGCTTCGACGCCGGCCCCGACCACCCAACCCCACTTGGTGGAGTCGTTGTTCCAGGCCACGGAGGTAGGCAGTTGTTGGCCAGTAAAGCCGCTGATCACGCCATCGGTCTTGATTCCGGCGACCGCGAGACCGCCAGTGACATAGAGAAGCGCAGTCGGAGTGACGAGGGCGCCAACCCGCGGACGGAAGGTCGCGAACCAGGAAATCTCCTGGTTGAAGGTCGTCGTCGGGGCGACCCCGGCACCTAGTCCAGCAGTAATCCGATTGCAGGCGCCGCCCGGGGGAGCCGTCGGCGTAACGCAAGTGAAGAGGTCGCTGCCCTTCTCGCCGGTCCATTGGGCGTCGAGCTCGATGCCCACAACGAACTTTCCGTACTGCCAGTTCTTGCCGATCTGGCCGCCGAAGACGCCTCCATCGAGGTTGAACTTCGAATTCTGGGTCGGGCTGAGCTGAACGCCGGTCGTGTTATCGTAGAACGTGCCTGACGTGTCCGATCGGCCCCAGCTATAGCCGCCGTTGAGGCCGACATAGAATTTGTCCCACGTCCAGACCTCAACCATGACGGGCGGTGCCTTGGTGTAGCGCGGAGCCATATCCGCCGCGGAGGCGACGGAACTTGCAGCCATCACGGCGAACGCAGCGGTCGCGATTGCCTTGAATGATGAAGCGCGCATGGGAGCCTCTCTTCGTGGGATCAAACCAAAACCTGGCGTGATCCTAACGGGGATTCCCGGCCGAGGGGATTCCCAGTTGCATCGCTCCGCATTATGCGCGCGGATGTTGCAAAAAAGAACCAGTGCACGGCGAGGCGCAACTATATGAGGCGGCATATTATTGAAATATCGAGTAAATTCAGGATGACCGAACCAGCGAGACCAACCACCCGCGGCCAAATAACAGCAGAATCGAGCCGGCATAGACCACCGCGCCGGTGACGATCAGGAGCAACAGCGCCGCTTCGTCGCGCAGCGCGCCCATTTGCGCCAGTTGCGGGGGTGCGAACCAGCCGGCAAGCCACAGCGCGGCCGCCAGAACGACGCCGCACCCGACAAACTTCGCCAGCGACTGCATCAGCGCCCGGTCGAGCACGAGATACCCTGCCCGCACCGCGAATCCGATCACCAGCAGCAGGTTGATCCAGGCACCGACCGCGGTCGCGAGCGCGAGCCCCACCTGGGCCAGCGAACCGACCAGCGCGATCTTGAGCGCGACATTGACGGCGATTCCGGTCAGCGCCGCCTTCACCGGCGTCGCGGTATCCTGGCGGGCATAGAAGGTCGCGACCGCGCTGCGGATCAGCACGAAGGGAATCAATCCGATCGCGTAGGCCGCGAGCGTGGCGCCGGCCGCAGCCGCATCGGCCTTCGAGAACGCGCCGCGCGCGAACATCGCGCGCATGATGAAGGCGGGCACGGTCAGGAACGCGGCGACGAACGGCACCGAGAACAGCAGCGTAAAGTCGAAGGCCCGCCGCTGCGACGCCATCGCGCCGGCCGCATCGTTCGCCGTCAGGCGTCGCGACATCTCCGGCAACAGGACCGTGCCGACGGCGATGCCGATCACGCCGATCGGCAGCTGGTTGAGCCGGTCGGCATAATACAGCGCGGAGAGCGCGCCCGCGGGCAGGAACGTCGCGATGATGGTGTCGGCAAACAGCGCGACCTGCGTCCCCATCGAGCCGAGCGTCGCGGGACCCAGCGCGCGAAAGAACGCGCGGACGTCTTCGTCGAGCTTGAGCGGTGCGAACCGCGGCAGGATGCCGCTCTTGGCCGCGTCTCCCGCCAGCAGGAAGAATTCGAGGAAGCCCGCGATCAAGACGCCCCAGGCGGCCGCATGGCCGGCGCCGGGAAAGAACGCCGCCAGCGCCAGCGTCGCCATCATCGACAGATTGAGAAAAATCGGCGCCGCCGCGTAGCTGGCGAAACGGTGCATCACATTGAGCATGCCGCCATAGAGCGTCACCAGCGTGACCAGCAGCAGATAGGGAAACGTGATCCGGGTCAGTTCGACCGCGAGTTCGCCGCGGGCCGGATCTTCGGAAAATCCCGGCGCCAGAATGGCTATCACCTGCGGCATGAACAGCCATGCGACGGCCAGCAGGACCAGCTGCGTCAAAAACAACAGGGTGAAGATGCGGTCGGCAAACAATCGCGCCGATGTTGCGCCGCGCTCGCCATGGACATGCGCGTAAGCTGGCACGAACGCCGCGTTGAAGGCGCCCTCGGCGAAAATCGCCCGGAAGTGATTGGGCAGCCGCAAGGCCACGAAAAACGCGTCCGCCACCGGGCCGGCGCCGAGAATAGCGGCGAGCATGATGTCACGCGCAAAACCGGTCAGCCGCGAAAGGAGCGTAAAGCCGCCGACGGTGAAGATACGTCCGAGCATCAGCCGCTTCTACAGCATGCGGCGGCGCTGCAAAATGGCGAAATCAGGTTGAAAGCGCGTCGCGCACAGCCTTGATGATCCGCTCCTGCGTCGGCGCATCGAGATAGGCATGCATCGGCAGGCTGATGACGTCCCCGGAAAGCTTCTCGCTCACGGCAAGACCGCCACCCGCAATCGGAAAATCCCGGTAGGCGGTCTGCTGGTGCAGCGATTTCGGATAATAGATCGCGGTTGGAATGCCCTGCGCTTTCAATGTCGCCGCCAAGGCGTCGCGACCGCCGTCCGGAAGTCGGATGGTGTACTGCGCCCATACCGATGTGCGGTTCTGCTCCACGCGGGGAACGATCACGGCGTTGCCGAGTCCCTCATTGTATCGCTTGGCCGCGGCATTCCGCGCGGCGATCTCGTCAGGGAATATCTTGAGTTTTTCGATCAGGATCGCCGCCTGGATCGTATCAATACGCGCCGTCAGGCCAAGCCTGACGTTATCGTATTTGTCGGATCCCTGGCCGTGCACACGCACG
>JAYSPJ010000387.1:0-2921 GCA_043722155.1 Bradyrhizobium sp. | reverse complement strand
CGGAAAGCGCTTCACTGCAACGATAGGTGTCCGGCCGACACGTGGCGTCCACTCGGGTTGCTGAGATGATGTAATCAGACATACTCCATTTCCTTGTTGGCGACGTTAGGCTGCCGGGTCGGACGCCAGGGCATGCGCCGCGCGCGTCGGGCAGGTTTTCGTATTGACCCACGAGCAGCGACTTGGCCACGCCGATGGTGGAACGTAGGAAAGGTGTGCTGGTATTTCGAATGGGGTTGGGGCGGAATCGCCCCAACCCCTCAACGGACACCACCCACCCCAACCCTCGTACCGTGGCGATCTCAATCCGAACTCTATGCCATGTCACCCGACACTCCGGGAGAAAAGCAAATCAGAAGCGTCCGGGATCGTTGTCCAAGGCGAGAAGGAAGTCCACGAGGTCGGCCTGCTGGCGCGAGGTAAAACCGGACTCGGCATCGACCCACCTATCATGACCAATACCTTCCAGATTGGCAAACACGAGTACTGGCGAGGCATGATTCGCAGCAACCACCTGAGCGCGCAGCCGGCGATCCACCAGGGCGCGCAGGCTGTTCGCAGCGTCCGGAAGAATTCCAAGGCTAAGCGTACTGGCTATACCGAGACCAGTCGGATCCACGATGCTGAAACCGCCGCTGACGTCATAAGCGAGGGCGCCGCCACGCACCGCCACACCGCCATCGTGCAAATAGGGTGCGCTGAAGGCCAGGCCACGCAGCGATGTCGTGCGGTAACCACCGCCCGGCGATAAACCAAAGGGCAGCGAAGTAGGCGTCGGGCTGAAGCCCTGCGTCGGCACATCCAGCACCTCGGCATCGGATGGGATCGGTACTGGCGTATTAAGCGTGTAGATCTTCGGCGCCACCAGGAACGGCTCGATCCGCAAGCGGCTGGTAGCGCGCGCCGGATTGGTACCGATCTCACTATTCGGATGGATGCGATTGTCGGTGAAGAACGGCGGTGCATGGCAACCGGAGCAGCCGGCATCGATAAACACCCGGGCGCCACGCCGCACCGCGCCGCTGGCAAGCGCCAGTTTGTTCGCGTCGCTTTTATTGGCCGGCGGCAGCAGGCTGTTCTGGAACGCCGCCATGGCATTTACCGCCTCCAGGAATTTTCCTTTCGCCAAACTCTGATTGCTATCGGGTGAAAAGGCCAATCCGTTGAAGCTAAACAGGCTCGGACGAAGATTCGGATACAGGCCCGCTCCCGGCACCGCCACCTGGTCTTCCAGCTCCGCCTGATGCGCATCGGGGCGGATGCTGCGCAGCCATACTGAAGGTTTGACCGGCACGCCGTCTGGCAGACGCACAGCCGGATCAGCCGCATTTTGAAGTACTATTCCAAGATACACTTCTGAGTCGATGCCGAGAGTTTCCATGCTGGTCTGCGCCGCGGCTAACAAGTTGATCTCCGAGCTGTGCACGGCGTTGGTAAACGCACTCAGCCCGGCGAACGGACCGACACCGAATTGTCCGTCGAAGCCATACGGACCGCTGCGGAAGGTGAACAAACTGGGGATCTGACTGGTATTATTCGTCCTATCCGGCGAACTTTCGAACTGACCGGCTGGAACACTAAAAACGAAGTCATCGATGGCGTGTTCGAGCTTAGCTGGATCCGGAAGCGTCACCAACTCACCCCGGCTGTTGATGATGGTCCTGCCATTGCCGGCAAGTGCCGGCGCCAGCGGGTCTATCGCCACGCGCGCGAATCCCGACGCGCTGTTCGGAGCAAGGGCGAACGCCAGCGTCGTGAACAGATCGCCGTTCGGCACACCGTTCAATCGCTTACCGGTCTTGGAGTCCAGGGTAGAGTGACATACTCCGCAGGTGATGTTGCCGTCCGCCAGCAGGCCTACGGGCAGGGACGCACCCGCCTCGACGTCCAGTCCGGTTGGAAACACGCTGCCTTTTGGCAGCGTGGTGCTGCCTACGGTGAGATCGCTGGATAAAGTAATATGCAAATTGGTCGTGTATGCGCCGTTCAGATCGGCGATCGCCTTGAGCATATCGGGCAGGATTAACGCCAGACCGTTGCGCAAGCCCGCTACCTGATTCAATCCGAAGTCATCGCCGATCTTCTGCTGGAAAAAAAGCGTCTCACCCTGGCGCAACAAATCTTCGCTGATATGCACCATGCCAAGACGTTGGTAGGATTCCGGCTGCTGAGGGCTTAGTCCGGCCCGCACTACTCTGTAAGCAGCCTTGCGTGGGCTGAGGAGTTCACCGAACTGGTCGTAATAATCGACTGACTGCGTGGGAGCGGCGCGCAGTAGATCATCCACGGAGCACTGCCCTGCACCGGTCGCGACGGACGAACCGGCCACGCCTATTATTACTAGTATTACGGTAGCGAGTACGCTGATTGGCTTATGCATAAGACCTCCTTAGTTTGCTTGTCGCTTCTTGACGAGTGGCGTCGACTTGCTGTGGGTACTAACGACAGAAACTAAGCGATTATTGTCAGCCTGCATATCCTCCATTGGTCGTAGACTGCTGGATATAACGCTACGATCATGGCATGTTCTCTATGACCAATCAGTGTTCGCGCATAGGAACTCGGCGCCACTGGACTGGTGTAAAGAAAATCGACATGGTCGGTGGTAAGCCGTGCAGTACAGGGTCACTCACCGTGCCCACCGGCTCGCGAAGCTGGCACAACAGGTAGCCAAACACAGAATCATGATGAAAATTCTGCTTGCAGACGATCATGCGGCTATAAGAGCGGGGCTCAAATACCTGTTGCGCCGCGCGTTTCCAGATATCGTCGTCATTGAGGCGTGTGACTACGCAGAGGCTCACTCGCTCGCCCATCTCCACCACGATCTGAATCTGGTCATCATGGATCTCGCCATGCCCGGGGACAACGCTGGAGATGGTATTGTCAGCATGCGCGCCCAGCTGCCGGCCACCGCGATC
>JAYSPJ010000386.1:0-2775 GCA_043722155.1 Bradyrhizobium sp. | reverse complement strand
CAATCTGCTGCGCGAGAACGACGAAACGCAGGGCTTCAACGCTGCAACCGACGTCTACGAAAACCTGGTTGCGACCGGCGTGATCGATCCGACCAAGGTGGTCCGGATCGCTCTGCAGGATGCAGCCTCGGTGGCTGGCCTGCTGATCACGACCGAAGCCGCGATCGCCGAGAAGCCCGACGACAAGCCCTCCATGGGCGGAATGCCCGGCGGCGGCATGGGCGGCATGGGCGGCATGGACTTCTGACGACCCCGGCAGGTCGGCATCCCCGCGAAAGCGGGGATCGCAGAAGGCCACCTGCCCAACCGAAACAGGGCCGGGGGAGAAATCCTCCGGCCCTGTTTTATTGAGTGTTTTGTGATTGATCCCGAAGCACTCCGTCCATCACCTTGCAAAGCGATGCGATGGCATCTTCGCGCCTGATGCTGCCCCGCGCTGCTGATTCAGCGAGGGCCTCGGCGGCACCAAGGATACCGATTAACAGATGTTGCGGGATGCGCTGCGGCGGGTTGGAAGCAAGCGCAAGAGCTTGCTGATAGGTTGCTGCTGTCTCGTCGCGAATTTCCTGTCTGAAACCATCCATCTCCGCAGAGGCGGCCAGCGCGGCCGAAATTGCGCTGTACTGCGCGCCATTCTCAAGAACACAATCGATAAAGGCAGTGCTCAAAAGCCTCGCGATGTCTGCCAAGGCGGTGGGACCTGTCGCCTGGCGCTTGAGCGCATCGGCAACGGCGGCAGCGTGAGAATTACCAAGATCGCGATAGAGTGCCATCAGCAATCCCGAACGCGTGCCGAAATGCTGATAGGCCACAGGTTTGGTAACCCCGGATCGTTCAGCGACATGTGCCAGGGTCAGCGCATCAGACCCTTGGCTGCCGATGATTTCCGCTGCTGCATCAAGCAGATGCCGCCGCCTTTCGGCCTTGGCCATACGCCGTAAGTGAACCATTGATCCTGCCTCGCAGCGTTTGAAAATAGCAATTGACGCTCACGGAACTTCGTATATTACATATCGTAACTTACCAAACGTAACTATTCTGAAGGAATATGCGGTGGCGGCCGAAACATTGGAAATTGTCGAAGCAGCGACACAGGGAATGGCAGCGGCTGATCCGCATATTTCCGACCTGATCTATGCCACCGGGCCGATCAGCTACGGCTATCAGTTCGGAGTTGATCGCGTGGTGTTCGACGCCCTGGTTGCAGCCTCCTGGCAAGTCGCTGACACATTGTTTGCCGCCACTGGCACCCGGCTGGCATTGCTGGGCGGTGAACTTGCCGGGATCGAGATCGGCTTCAGGGGTTCCGATTTTTACCCGTTCAAGGCCAATCTGGCCGGGGTTGCAACCCCACTGATCGCCAGTGGCCAGATCCCCTATGAACTGCTCGACGGGGTCATCGAGCGCGCTGACAAGGCGAGCTATTTGAACCCGCATGTTCCAGGCGACGTTTATTATCTCCACGCTTTGTCGGTGCTCGAAAAGTTCAGAGGCGCAAAAGTTGGTGTCAGCCTGCTGGACGATGCAAAACGTCGCGCCAAGGCTGCAGGCTACCGCGAACTGCAACTGGATGTTCTCGCCGATAATCCAGCGGTCGGTTTCTATCTTGCCCAAGGATTGCAAGTTGTTGTCGAAACCACCTCAGCGGAACTCACCCGCGATCACGGTTTCCCCAGTGAACTGAGAATGGCGATCCGCCTGTGATGGCGCCGCGCATTCTGATTGTCGGCGGATATGGCGTAGTTGGGGCACAGGCAGCGGCGCTTCTGGCGCAGCGGAATCCCCAACTCGAAATCTGGATCGGCGGTCGCTCATTCGAGAAGGCATCGGAAGTTGCCGCAAACTTGCCAAATGCGCGCGGTGTAAGCCTGGATGCCAATAGCTCTGATCCATTGGCGAGCTTGTCCGAACTGCCGGATCTGGTGCTGGCTGTGGCCAACGACGATCATGACTATCTGATCCTCGCAGCGGCGCGGCGCGGCATTGCCTTTGTCGATATTGCGCGATGGACTGAACGAATGCACGACACAATCGCGCGATTGGAAGCAGTCCCGCTCAAAGCGTCGGTCGTGCTTGCCTCTGGCTGGATGGCCGGTGTCCCGGCGACCATTGCCGCGCAATTGGTGCTGGGCATGGCGCGGGTCGACACGATCAACATCGATATTCTCTATGCCCTCAAAGATAAGGCTGGCCCCAATTCGGTTGCCTATGTGGACCGGCTGAACATTCCGTTTGCAATCCAAAGCGGAGGACAATCGCGCATAGTGCGGCCGTTGACCGAACCACGAAAAGTCAGATTTTCAGCCGAACGAACGCTGGATTGTTATCGGTTTGACACGCCCGATCAGTTTACCCTGGTCCAGAATTTGGGCGCGGCAGAGGTTTCAAGCCGTTTGACTTATGACGATGCGTCGGCGGTCAGCTTTATCCGCTTCCTGCTTCGAACAGGTCTGTGGAGTATATTGAGCTGGGATGTCTTCGCCAAGTTGCGGCGTTCACTGATCTACAATCCCGGCGAGGGCGCGCCTCATGAAATTGTCGTCGAAGTCTCGGGCGAAACCTCTGACCGGAAACCGGTAACGCGCCGAACCACGATCATCGATAGGTTGGGGCAGACGCACATGACCGCTGTCGGCGCTGTCTCTCAAATCGAAAGGGTGCTGGCTCTGCGGGGAAGAGCCTCACCGCCGCCCGGCATAAGTTTCCCTGAGCAATTGACCGGTCACAGCGAAGCGATTGCTGATTTCATGGCAATGGGCATCTCGATCACCTCCT
>JAYSPJ010000385.1:0-1826 GCA_043722155.1 Bradyrhizobium sp. | reverse complement strand
CTCCGGGCGTCAGGTCGGCCGCATTTGCGGCACTCAAAACGCCTTTGAACAACTGATTCGGATCCTGACGACATATGGTTAACAAAATCTGATTCCCGTCCGCAAGCTCTATCCGTGCAATTTTTGTCGAATCGCCCTAAGATATTGCGTCAAAGTAGATTTTTGTAACCACTCCCGTTCAAGTTCCACATTAAGAGACGGGACTAACCGACTCCTGCGACTCACCCTTCTTCTGAGGGGCAAGCGCTCTCAGTCACCAAAGACAGTGACGTAATGATTAACGATGCGGGTAAACACGAGGTTAAGGGCACGGCCCGGAAGCGCGGAAACTTAAGGTTTTCGCAATGAAGGCGCTCGCCGAACAGATCGGCGACATCGACGGCGTCAACATATATGGCCGGGTGGTCGGGGTCCGCGGCCTGATGGTCGAGATCGCCGGTCCGATCCACGCGATGTCGGTCGGCGCCCGCATCGTGATCGAAACCGGCGGCAATCGTCTCATCCCCTCCGAGGTGATCGGCTTTTCCGGCAACAACGCCGTGGTGATGCCGTTCGCCGGCCTCGAAGGCGTGCGGCGCGGCTGCCGCGCGGTGATCGCCAATGCCGCCAGCCAGGTGCGGCCGTCGGCGGCCTGGCTCGGCCGCGTCATCAACGCGATGGGCGAGCCGATCGACGGCAAGGGACCGCTGCCGCAAGGTCCCTCGCCGATGCCCTATCGCAACTCGCCGCCGCCGGCCCATTCGCGCAAGCGCGTCGGCGCGCCGCTCGATCTCGGTGTGCGCTCGCTCAATACCTTCCTGACCTGCTGCCGCGGCCAGCGGATGGGCATCTTCGCCGGGTCCGGCGTCGGCAAGTCGGTGCTGTTGTCGATGCTGGCGCGCAACGTCGATGCCGACATCACCGTGATCGGCCTGGTCGGCGAACGCGGCCGCGAGGTGCAGGAGTTCTTGCAGGACGACCTCGGAGACGCCGGCCTGGCGCGCTCGGTGGTGGTGGTGGCGACATCGGACGAGCCCGCCCTGATGCGGCGGCAGGCGGCTTATCTGACGCTGGCGATCTGCGAATACTTTCGTGACGAGGACAAGGACGTGCTGTGCCTGATGGATTCGGTCACGCGGTTTGCCATGGCGCAGCGCGAGATCGGACTGTCGGCAGGCGAGCCGCCCACCGCCAAGGGCTATACGCCCACGGTGTTCACCGAACTGCCGAAGCTGCTGGAGCGCGCCGGTCCGGGGACCGGTGTCGGCACCATCACCGGCATCTTCACGGTGCTGGTGGACGGCGACGACCACAACGAGCCGATCGCCGACGCGGTCCGCGGCATCCTGGACGGCCATATCGTGATGCAGCGCTCGATTGCCGAGCGCGGCCGTTTTCCGGCGATCAACATCCTCAAATCGGTGTCCCGCACCATGCCGAAAGCGGCTGATCCGGCCTTTCTGCCGGTCATCACCCGGACCCGTCAGGTCATGGCCACCTATGCCGACATGGAGGAGCTGATCCGGCTCGGCGCCTATCGCCAGGGCTCCAGCCCCGAGGTCGATGAGGCGATCCGGCTGCATGTCCCGCTGGAAAGCTTTCTGCGCCAGGCCAAGGACGAGGTCACCAGCCTGAACGCCGGTTACCAGCAATTGGGTCAAATCCTGAAGGATTTGGAAACGGAACGCTAACTTTGTCGGGCCATCATCCACGCCACACAAGTAAGCTGCCGGTGGGGCCCCCTTGGGGATACCGGTTCCGTCCCGCGTTCATATCGGGACTTCCGGGGAGTACGAGTCGATGAAGTCACGTGAAACGCTGATCCGCCTGAAGAAATTTCAGGTCGA
>JAYSPJ010000384.1:0-7781 GCA_043722155.1 Bradyrhizobium sp. | reverse complement strand
TTCCCTCTCGCGGAAACAAAAATGAACAAAACAGGAACAAAATTCAAGCCGCTACGGATAGCGATGCCGCTCCTGGAACACCCCCAATGGCTCATTTGTTTGGGAGTCATGAGCAAGACGACCAAGGCCCAGTAGAAAGAGACCGCCACGTCGCAGTTGGCTGCCCAGGGCACGACCGATCCTGTCGTGGCCCGCCAAGATGACGTCGTTGGCGGAGGCCTTCCGCGCTCAGGCGGCCGTCATCAAGAAGAAATTGAAATGCCCTATACTCCATACAGTGAGCGGAACCGAGATACGCGGCGTCAATACCGCCAGGCGCGCCTTGGCCGCGTCTTGGCGAAAGTCTGACAAAAGGAGAAACCCCGCAAGGCGGTTCTCTTTTACGAAAAAAACCTGCATAACGCACCATGGCAAAAGCAAAAGTGACTTTCAGAATCATCCGAATCGCCGAAGATAACTGGAGCATCCAGGCGGATTACCCGGGCGCCGAGCCCCGGCTGATCACCGGCCTCACCAGCAAGGCCGACGCCGACGACTGGATGAACGGCGAGCGCCGCATCGGCTGGCTGCGTTCCCAGGGTTACGCCAAGTAATCGCCAAGTAATCGCTGAACGGCCGGAACGCGGCGTCGGTATTCCTTCCATACCGCCCCTGCACTTGTCCGCATTTTGCTGCTATTGACCCCCCGGACCCAAAACAGTCTCTTCAATCCAAGGGAGCAGGAAACCATGCGTTACCTCCACACCATGCTGCGCGTGCGCAATCTCGATGCCGCGCTGAAATTCTACCGGGATGCGCTGGGGCTGAAGGAGGTCCGCCGCATCGACAACGACAAGGCGAAATTCACGCTGGTGTTTCTGTGCGCCGCCGAGGACGAGGCGTTGCTGAAGAATACCCCCAAGACGCGGGGCGCGCCGCTGGTCGAGCTCACCTATAACTGGGATGAGGAGAAATACGGCGAGGACCGCTATTTCGGCCACCTCGCCTACGAGGTCGACGACATCTACGCCACCTGCGATCAGTTGATGAAGATGGGCGTCACCATCAACCGCCCGCCGCGCGACGGCAATATGGCCTTCGTGCGCTCGCCCGACCTGCACTCGATCGAGCTGTTGCAGAAGGGCGATCCCAAGCCGCCGGCCGAGCCGTGGCTGTCGATGCCGAACACCGGCCACTGGTAAGTCCGGAACTTGTAGGAGTTGTACGCGTTCTACGTCCGGCATCCCGACTACCGACTGGTGGTTTCAGCGGATGCGCCGTTTCCTGCCGGCGCCTCCGAAACCGACTGGCGATATACCCGCAGCCGCGAAGCCGGCGACGTCAATGCGGAGGTGCGCGAGGCCGTCGGCGGCGACGGCTATTCGCTGTTCAGGATCGGATTGTCACTTTCGGAGATTCCGCAGCACTGAGGCGGCGCCGGTTCGGTGCGTATCCAGTGTCATCACGGTAGCGTCCCCCTTCGTATCGGCTGAGACACATCCAAAGTCTTCACGGTCGGTGAACCTTTTGGCCTCAGATTCGACCTAGATTCGAGGTGTCACATGAGCCAGGCCCAGCACTATCAATTCCAGGCCGACCAGGCCAAGCGCCTGGCCCGCCAGGTTTCCAGTGCGGAGGTGCGCGAGCGGCTCCTGGAAATGGCTGGGGACTACAGCCGCTACGCCGAACTGATGGAAGCCCGCGAAAGACCCCGCGAACAGGCTTCGGCCTGAGCAGCCCGGCGCATGGCGAGGGCCGGACGGCCCTGCCGAACATCGAGACACCGCAGGCAAACTGCGAAATCAACGCCGCATTGCCGCCAAGCGCCCTTCTGACATTGCTCGGGGTCGGAGTTGACCTGCCATGATGCCGAACCGCGACAATCCCTGAAACATCGGCACGCCGGCGAACAGCGGGACGTCATCGATGTCTTTCGTCGGCAAAGGAATTCACCACCCGCCGAAATAGCACAGTGAGGCCGTTTCCGTTGCGCTGGCCGGAACCTGGCATTGCCTGCCGCGTTCTTGAATCCATGACAAATGCGTGGAGGCGATGATGGGACGAGGAATTCTGCTCTGGCTGCTCGGCGTGCCGATCCCGGTGATCATTCTGCTGTGGCTGTTCTTCGGCCGCTGAGCGGCAAATTGTCTGTTGGCGCAGGATCAGGCTCCGCCATCGCAATGGCGGACCTGATTTTTGTCGGGATGGCCCGCTTCGGGCGCGGGCATTTTGCTTTGTTTTCCGCTATGAACGGCAAAAGCCGATCAACGGGAGAGCAAACGCGTGCCGGACAAAAATCAGAGTCAGCTGACGATCTGGGGCCGGGCCAATTCGGTCAATGTGCAAAAAGTACTGTGGTGCCTGAGCGAACTCAATCTCGGCTACCGGCGTATCGATGCCGGCATGGCGTTCGGCAAGAACGACAAGCCCGAATATCTCGCGATGAACCCCAATGGGCGGGTGCCGACCCTGGTGGACGGCGATTACGTGCTGTGGGAATCCAATTCGATCATGCGCTACCTCAATCTCGCCTATGGCGAGGGATATCAGATCTATCCGGAGGCGCCGAAGGCGCGCGCCGGTGTCGACCGCTGGCTGGACTGGACGCTGTCGACGCTGCAGCCGGTCGATCGCCCGGTATTCTGGGCGCTGGTGCGCACCCCGATCGAAAAACGCGACATGGTCGCGATCCAGAAAGACGCCGACGCCGAGGCCGTGCAATGGCGCATCGTCGAGGCGCAACTGGCGACGCGGCGCTTCATCGAAGGCGACGCGTTCACGATCGCCGACATCGCGCTCGGCGCCTATGCGCGGCGCTGGTTCGGCGTCGAGGGCATCGCGAAACCCAGGCTGCCCCATCTCGAGCGCTGGTTCGCGGAGTTCGCCGCCCGTCCCGGATTTGCGCAATTCGTCGCGCCGCCGATGTCGTGAAAGGCTCCCGTCATTCCGGGATGGTCCGAAGGACCAGACCTCAGGTGCGCAATTGCGCACCGGGGAATCTCGAGATTCCGGGTTCGCTCGTTTCACTCGCGCCCCGGAATGACGTACACGCCCGACCGCTCGAACAGCACGACGACGATGATTACCACCAGCGTGACCGCCGCGACCACGAGGCGCGCGGTCCAGTTCATGTCGCGGCTGACCCACCACAGCAGCGCACAGCTCATGAGCACGGGGACGATGATATCGAGCTGCAAATCAAGCCTCATGGCTGTTGGCCGCACGCAGCCCTGGTACTGGCTATGTGAGATCGGTGAGTCGCTGGCTGCCCATGCTTCGAGACGTTCGCGCCGCTCGCTCCTCAGCATGAGGGCTGTTCTGTTTCAACAAGTCAAACCTCATCCAGAGGAGGCCACGAAGTGGCCGTCTCGAAGGATGGGCGGCAATACCGATTTGTTATTCCAGGTGCTAGCGGACGAATTTGACGCCGACCGTCTTGCCGCGGCGCCAGACCACTTCGCAACTTCGCCCGGTCCGCGCGTCGCGCGACATCGCCAGCCGCAGCTTGCCCGGCAGCACGTTGGGATCGTCGACCGTGACCTTGGCGCCGGTCGAGGACAAATCCTGCACCACGCAGGCCCGCGCGGCAAAGCCGCCGTCGAGCGTGATCCAGCCGGGCTGCTGGACGGATTTGCGGACTTCGCGCTTCTTGGCGGCTGTGGCCATCTCGGTTGCTCCTGATCCTCCACCCCTAGCCGATGCGGCTTTAGAAACCGTTGCAGAGAACTGAAGGTGCCGGCCTTCGGCCGGTCGCGGAGCGCGTCCCACAGGCCACAAAAACGCAATTGCCGGTGGCTTGCCCGACCGCGCAAACGCCACTATACGTTCGCCCGCTGCCTCGATCACGTCACTGCGATCCGGGTTGCGGTACGGCGCCACCGCCCCTTTAAAGCGTTGATTTGCCGGTACTTTTTGTTCTGTGTCTATAGCGAGACGGCAGCACCGCGACCGGATCGGTCACGGCGGGGCCGGGATTTTCGCTCCCTTCGTCTATCGGTTAGGACGCCACCCTTTCACGGTGGAGAGAGCGGTTCGATTCCGCTAGGGAGCGCCAAACCATCTCTTTGGGATTGGCCTGCATCTGAACAGCCGCCTGCCGGACCAGCTTCCGGCGCACGGAGCAAACCTTGCCTGACCATCGCTCGCACATTGACGGCGCCCGGGTCCTTGGCGATCTCAATGCGCTGCGTGGCATCGGCGCCTACAAGACCGGCGTTCACAAGCCGACTTTCTCGGAGCCGCATATGCGCTCGCTGCAGTGGCTGGCGCAGCGGCTTCCCGAGGCAGGGCTTGACGCCGAGATCGACGGCATCGGCAACGTACTCGGCACCAGCCCAAAATCCGGTCCGAAACTGCTGGCTGGCTCGCATCTCGAAAGCCAGAATTACGCCGGCTGGCTCGATGGGCCGCTTGGCGTCGTCTACGCCCTCGAAGCTGCCCGCGTGATCAATGCCGATTCGAGCGCAAACGGCGCCGTCGAAGTCGCGGCCTGGTGCGATGAGGAAGGACATTTCGGCTCTTTCCTCGGTTCCAGGTCCTATGTCGGCGCACTGACCGAGAATGACATCGACGCCGCGCGCGACCGCAGCAGCGGCCGAACCATGCGGGACGCCCTGCGCGAGGTGGGGTTGGCCGGCCGGCCCCGCGCCAGGGCTGAACGCGGGCGCCATATCGGTTATCTCGAGGCCCATATCGAGCAGGGCCAGACGCTCGAAAGCGGCGGCCTTGCGATCGGCGTCGTCACCTCCATCGTCGGGATCTGGCAATACCGGATCACTTTCACCGGTGAGCAAAATCACGCCGGCACCACCCGGATGAGCGTTCGCAGGGATGCCGGCCTGGCGCTGGCGAAATTCTGCGTGGCCATTGACGACCGGTTCCCGGCGTCGTGCGGACCGCGCACGGTATGGACCACCGGCCGCATCGTGCTCGATCCCGGGGCGCCCAGCATCATTCCCGGAGGTGCGGAAATGCTGTTCCAGATTCGCGACGATGACCCTGATGTGATCGATCGGCTGGAGGCTCTGCTGCGGGACATGGCCGCCGAAGCCAGCGCAGAAGGCCGCTGCCCGGTCGCTGTGGAGCGACTTCGCACCGGCGCCCCCGCCCTGATGAATGCGGCATTCCAGCAGGCCATCGAAGCAGCCAGCGCAGCCTTTGCCGGCGGCAGATCGATCCGCATGCCCTCAGGCGCCGGTCATGATGCCCAGGTACTCGCCACCATCATGCCTGCGGGCATGCTGTTTGTGCCTTCGATCGGCGGCATCAGCCATCACTGGAGCGAGAACACCGAAGACGCCGACATCGTCACCGGTGCCGAGGTCTTCGTTGACACCTGCCGCCGCCTGCTGGCGGGATGAGCCCGCCAGCTTCGCCTCACCCCGACCGGATAGCCTGCGATCAGTGCCGGCCCCGGCCCCACGCAATGGATGCCCAGACGCGCTCGTGAGCGTAATACCAGGCGATTTTGGTTGCGAATTCGAGGGCCGCAATCGAACCCGCCAGCGCAACCTTGCCGGTCAAGATCCAACTGATGACGAAGGTGTCGAGCGTTCCCAGGATCCGCCAGCTGACCGCTTTCAGAATCGACCTTCTATGGCTTTCCGCTCCGCGAAATAGAATCACCCGTGCGCCTCGCTGCTTGACGATGCCACCCCCTATAGCACCGGCGGCTTCTGCCCCGCCGCCTCATTTCGCACCGAAATCACCCATGGACACCGCGCGCGAATACGTGCATTTGCTGGGGTATATCCGGCAAACTCTCTGATTTGACTGAATAATCGCTGTTCGCCGGGAACCCGACAACTCAAGGTCGGCACCCTGGCCAAAAAAGGTGTTCAAATGAAAGTCATTGCCATCGTCGCCGCGATTTGCGCGTTGTCCCAGACCGCCATCGCCCAGACCGGTCAATGCAAAGCGATCGCCGATGCCACCGCGCGGCTGGCCTGCTACGACAAGGCCGCGCCGCGCGCCGCAGCCGCAGACAAACCGGCCATGGCGAGGCCCCTCGCCGCGGCGCCGGCCAAACTCCCGGCGTCGAAGGCAGACGACGGAAAATATGTCGATACGATCAGCGCGGAAGACGCCCTGATGAACGCGCGGCTGAGAAACATCTGCCGCGGCTGCTGAGTGGTCGGCGCCGGCGCGCGCGGGTCCGGGAAGAAGCCGAGGCCTGCTGCTTGCTGTCGCACTTGCGTATTTCCCGGAGCGGATAGCTCGGAAAAATGGCATATTTGCCCACCAGATGCTCCTCCTCGAATCCCTCCCCACCGTCATCGGCACTGCGGCGATCGCGCCGGCGCTCTTGATTCTGTGGCTCGTGATCGCGGCCGGCGAGCGGCCTGGACCGCCCGCCCGGGTCTGGACCGCGTTCCTGCTCGGCGCCGCCAGCGTTTCGATGCTGGGTGTCGTGCGGAAGCCGCTGACGTCGCTGTTCGCGGTGCCGGAGCACCCCTGGGTCGCACAGGTGCTGCACTCGATCCTCGGGATCGCGGCGCCCGAGGAGATCGTCAAAATTCTCGTCATCGTCGCGGTCTCGACGCGACGCCGGCCGGGCGCGGACCCGATGGACACCGTGGTCTATGGCGCCGCCGCCGGCCTCGGCTTCGCCGCCTACGAGAATCTGGCCTACCTCGTGCAGCACCAGGAGATATGGCGGTCGCTGGCCGCGCTGCGCAGCGTCCTCACCGTACCGTTCCATGGCGCGCTCGGCATCATCGCCGGCGCCTATCTCGCCATCGCTCGATCCGGCACGGCGCTCGGCGCCAACCGGCATCACCGCGACTGGGCGCGCATCTCCAGCGGAATGCTGATCCTGCTGGCGCCGCTGACGCTGCACGCCGCTTTCGATTTTCCGCTGCTGACGCTGCAGCAAAATCCGGACATGGCGTCCTCCACTCGACTTGTGCTGGGCGCCACCAGCGTGCTGATCGGCTTCGGCACGATCGGCCTCGCGCTGCGGCTGGTGTGGCGGGTCGGCCGTCATCACGCGCCGCGCACCGAGGTCGGGCGCGAGCGGCTCAGCCAGCTGCGGCGGATGTGGGCGCTGCTGGTGGCGGGTGGCGGTGCCGGATTTGCAGGCCTCGCTTTCGTGCTGACGTCGATCCATCACTGGGTCGTCAATCCCGACCGCAACGTGGCGCTGGTCCTGGTGCCGATCGGTCTTACGTCCATCCTGATCGGCGCGGCCCTGCTGGTGGCGACGACCGCGATCTATATTCTCGGCCGCAATCGCATGCGCACGACGGCGGAGGGGTTTTCGTCGGTGCCGAACCAAAGCTGAGACGAGGCTGAGACAAGGCTGAGCCAGATTGTGAATTACGGCCGCCCTTGATCCCGCGCAACCGGCGCCGCCAACAAATCTGACCCACTGTCGCCGGCGCAAGTTATACTGCGCACCTCACCACAGCGTAGCCGGCATCGGGAGACTCTCCATGACCCTTCCCCAGGATATTACCAAGCTGCAATCCGAAATGAGTGCGGCGGTCCGCGAGCATTGGAAGGCTTTTCTGTTCGAAGGCATCCTGCTCGCGATCCTGGGATTGGCCGCGATCATCGTGCCGCCGCTGGCGAGCCTTGCGATCACCATTTTCCTCGGCTGGATGTTTCTGATCTCCGGCGTCGCCGGGCTCGCGCTGACGTTCTGGGCCCGGCAGATGCCCGGCTTCTGGTGGTCGCTGATTTCGGCGGCGCTGGCCGTCGGCGCCGGCATCATCCTGCTGGCAAAACCCGCGCAGGGCATCCTCACCCTCACCATCGTGGTCGGCGCCTATTTCCTCGCCGAAGGCGTCGCCACCATCATG
>JAYSPJ010000383.1:0-3019 GCA_043722155.1 Bradyrhizobium sp. | reverse complement strand
GGTCGAGATGGACGAGATCATCGTGATATCGGGCGGCAAGGCGATCGAACGCGGCTCGCACGAAAAGCTGCTCGCCGCCAACGGCGTCTATCGAAAGCTGTGGGACGACCAGAGCCACAAGCCGCATAATGCGGTCGATCAGGCTGACGACGACGACGATGACGATGAGGATGAGGATTGAGCGGGACTACACGCGGCCTCCGGCGCCGCGGTTGGAAACGATTTCTGTTTCAGGCAAGCCTTCCATGCGGGGGATGCGCGTCCGGTTTCGCAGCCAAATCTCGTGACCCGGATCCGACGGCGAATCGCCACATGCCCTGTGACAATCGCGCCATAAAGCGCGCCGAGCGTTGCGCCCGCCATGACAGGCCGTCGTCGATCGACAGCGAACGAAGGTGGTAGGCCTTGGCGAGGCACCGCGCCTCGCACGCCATTTTTTCCGGATCGTCGTAGAACGCGGCAATCTTTGCAACCTCCATGCCGTCGGTCGCCAGCCATTGCGGGATGTAGACGTTGCACAGCCGCCCTACGTCGGTGAATACCTTGGTGGTGCCGGTCCCTGCCGCGGGGCAGGAGGTCGAGAACGCATCGCCGGCCAACACGATCCCCGGCTGCAGATAGCCGTCACTGACGCAGAGATCTGCCGGCCTGATCTTGACCGGTCCGATCACCCTGAACTCGCCCATCATGCGCTGCAGGCCGGGCATCAGGGCGCGCATGGTTGCTTCCGGCGCCTGCCGAAACTGCGGTAACCACGGGTCGGTCATGCCGCGATACACCATCAAATTGGCGCGCATCTTCCCGCCGATCGGAAACATCGACAGGTAAGCCATGCGCGCGCTGGATCGCCGGGGCCAATAGGTCAGTGCCGGAAAACCGAAAGCCGCGCGACCGACCGGTTCGACATCGAAGCCCAGCGTGACCGAATGGCATTCGCTGATGATGCGGCGCTTGATGCCGAGTGTGTGACGAAGGCCGACGTTGAGGCCGTTGGCGAGCACGACCAGCCGTGCGGAGATTTCCTCGCCGGTCGACAGTACGATCTTCTGCCGCTCCGCGCTGTTGGCAATGCTGGAGGCCTTGGCGTGGATCGTGGCGATATCCCGCGGAATTTGCGCGCGCACGGTGTGGACGAGCGTGTCGTACATGATGCCGTGCTGGTCGCTTGCTTTCCTGGCGACGACAATTCCATAGCGCGCTTCCCACACCTCGCCGTCGAGCGTGGTGGCACGCAAGGTCGCATCCGCAAGGCCCGTCCTGCGCAGCAGATCGAGCTGTTCGCCGCCCAGTTTCTCGCAACGCAGTTCGGGCGGATATGACGTGTGAGGGTCGATCAGGACCGCCGGGATGCCGGCGCGTCCGAGCATCGCCGCGGCGCTCGAACCGGCCAGGCCGCCGCCGACGATTGCAACATCCGTGTACCGCATGGCTTTGCCTCGGAGCCGAAGACGCTATCAATGCGCCGCAAAAGCCAAATAAAGCCTGAAAGGAAAGCCCCGAATGATGCCGATGGTTTGTCGGTCGTCTTGCCGACTTAACCGAAAAGCAATGTCGGACGAACAAGATCGCGCCGCGCCGCGGCCGCTCAAAGCATTGGTCCGATGATTTCGGTAACGATTGATTCACCTAACCCCGACATCGGCCCGCAGTGGGACGATCTCGTCCGGCGTGCATCCTCGAACGTCTTCATGAATCCCGCCGCGCTGACGGCGGCCGGCGAGACCGGCTTCGCCAGCATCCAGATGCTGCTGGCCTGGGAGGAGGGCGAGGGCCAGCGCAAGCTGGTCGGTGTCTGGGCGCTGCAATCGTGCAAGGTCGCGCCGCTCTGGCCGAGGGTGCTTGAAGCGCTGCCCTACACCTACGCCTTCTTGTCCAGCCCCGTCGTCGATCCCGCCTGTACCGACGGCGTGATCGCGGCGTTCTTCGCGGCGATCGAGAATAGCCCGTCATTGCCGAGGGTCCTCAGCCTGCCTTCGCTCGACGCGGAGTGTCCAAGCTATCCCGCGATACTCAAGGAGCTGGCCAGCCGCGGCATTGAGCCCCTGATGCTGTCCGAAACCGCGCGACCTTTCGTGACCCGGGAGTTTGGCGTCAAACGATCCGGCTCCACGCGCAAGAAGCTGCGGCAGGAGTGGAACAGGCTGTCGGTGCTCGGCACCGTTGACGTCGTGAACGACCGGACGCCGGACGGCGCCCTGCAGGCATTTGAAAGCTTTCTCACGCTGGAAAAGGCCAGCTGGAAGGGCGCCCGCGGCACCGCGCTGTTGTCCGATCCCCACGACGCCGCCTTCGTCCGGCGGCTATTCCAGAACCTGGCTGCGCGGGGCGACGCTTCCGTCGCCCTGCTGCGGGTCAACGGCGAAGCGATTTCCGCGCAGGTGCTGATGTATTGCGGCGCGACGGCTTACACCTGGAAAACCGCGTTCGACGCGAATTACGCCAAGTATTCCCCGGGCGCGCTGTTGATCGACAAGATTACCGACGAGCTGTTCGCAGGATCCGAGATCGTGGCAATTAATTCCTGCGCCGCGGAAGCAAGCTTCATGGGCCAATTATGGGCCGGACGGCGATCGATGGTCGATATGCTCTTGGATATCGGCCCGGGAAAATCGCTCGGCTACCGAGTCGAAGCCGGCCGACAGCTCGGGGTTCAGCGCCTGCGCGGCTTGCGTGACCGGTTCCGGCACTGGCGTTCAGCGCCGCCGCCGAAGAAACTGGGCATGGCTGCGCCTCATTGAGTGCAGGTCTATTTTATCCGGGTAATATTAACATTCGGCGATTTCGCGCCCGTGATGCCCGGGCTGGGAGAAGAGGGTGTCGTGCGGGCGCGCAGAGATTCGCGGCCATCTGTCTGCCCAAGTGGCGATTCCGGCGTGGGTTGAAATTCACGCGCACGCCAGTTATGCAGATGCCAGAGGCGTTTCTTTCGCTGTCGTTTCGCCTTGACTTGGCTATCCGCCGCCGATAAAACCCGCGCACTTGACGACAGGCGGTGAGCGACGCCAGAGTCGGAACGGAT
>JAYSPJ010000382.1:0-3992 GCA_043722155.1 Bradyrhizobium sp. | reverse complement strand
CACCGGCCCGTCGCACGGCACCTTTGCCACCACCTGCACGCCCGGCCCCTGGCACATGGCGCGGATGATCCAGTCGTTCGACGCGTTCCCGGTCAATCTGGGTATTTCCGGCAAGGGCAACGCCTCGCGGCCCGCCGCGCTGGTCGAGATGATCAAGGCCGGCGCCTGCGCGCTGAAACTGCACGAGGACTGGGGCACCACGCCGGCGGCGATCGACAATTGCCTCTCCGTCGCCGACGATTACGACATCCAGGTCATGATCCATTCCGACACGCTGAACGAATCGGGCTTCGTCGAGGACACGGTGAAGGCTTTCAAGGGCCGCACCATCCACGCCTTCCACACCGAAGGCGCCGGCGGCGGCCACGCGCCCGACATCATCAAGATCGCCGGGTTGAAGAACGTGCTGCCGTCCTCGACCAATCCGACGCGCCCGTTCACCCGCAACACCATCGACGAGCATCTGGACATGCTGATGGTCTGCCACCATCTCGATCCTTCGATCGCGGAGGATCTGGCGTTCGCCGAAAGCCGCATCCGCAAGGAGACCATCGCCGCCGAGGATATCCTGCACGACCTCGGCGCGCTGTCGATGATGTCTTCGGATTCGCAGGCCATGGGCCGGCTCGGCGAAGTCATCATCCGGACCTGGCAGACCGCCGACAAGATGAAGAAGCAGCGCGGGCAGCTCGCCCAGGACAAGGGCAACAACGACAATTTCCGCGTCAAACGCTACATCGCCAAATACACCATCAATCCCGCGATCGCCCATGGCGTCTCGAAACTGATCGGCTCGGTGGAAAAGGGAAAACTCGCCGACCTCGTGCTGTGGTCGCCGGCCTTTTTCGGCGTCAAGCCGGACTGCATCATCAAGGGCGGTTCGATCGTGGCAGCGCCGATGGGCGATCCCAACGCGTCGATTCCGACGCCGCAGCCGGTGCATTACCAGCCGATGTTCGCCGCCTTCGGCAAGTCGCTTACGGCATCCTCGGTGGTGTTTACCTCCAAGGCGGCGATGGCCTCGGGGCTGGCCAAGAAGCTCGGCATCGACAAGAAGCTTTACGCGGTCGAAAATACCCGCGGCGGCATCTCCAAGAAGAGCATGATCCATAATTCCGCCACGCCGAAAATCGAGGTCGATCCCGAAATCTATGAGGTGCGCGCCGATGGCGAATTGCTGACCTGCGCGCCGGCCGAGGTGCTGCCCATGGCGCAGCGCTATTTCATGTTCTAAGCTCGCTCCCGGCATCCAAAAGCCAGAACAAGCCCGGGAGGACTACGTGATCTACGTCGTTGCCACGCTGACCATAAAACCTGAAACGCGCGCCGAATTCATCGCCGCCGCCACCGCCTGCATCGCGGATACCCGTAAGGAGCCCGGCAATATCGCCTATGATTTGCACGAGAGCGTCACCGATCCGGCCAAGATGGTGTTCGTCGAGCAGTGGGAAACCGCCGAGGCCCTGGTGCCGCACCGCGGCGCCGAACACATGAAGACCTTCGGCCGCGTCGCCGTGAAATGCATGTCGGCGCCGCCGAAGATCGAAATCATCACGCCGGAAAAAGTCGACGTTCGCTAAACAAGATTTGCGCTAATCAAGAAAAGCAACGGGAGAACCATCCATGATCTATGTCGTCGCCACTTCGCAGGTGAAGCCGGAATCGCGGGACGCCTTCATCAAGGGCGCCAGGGAATGCATCGCCGCCACCCGCCGGGAAAAGGGCTGCCTGTCCTATGAGAGCCATACCAGCATCAACGATCCCAATCTGTTCGTGGTGGTCGAGCGCTGGGAAACCCGCGAGGACCTCAACGCGCATGGCAAGGCGCCGCACATGAAGGTGTGGCGGGAATATTCCGCGCCCCTGAAAGTGTCGCCGACCGTGATCGAGATCATCAGCGACGGCAAGGTCGAGAAGTTTTAGAGCGCTTTCAAGCGAAGCGGGAACCTGGTCGCGTGAACAAAACGAGTCAAAAAGAGAATCTCACATGATCCGCGCCACCCGAGTCGAGGGACAGCATCGCTGGACGGCAGCGCCGGCCGATACCGTCGTGCTCGATTTCGACGATCGGCACCGGCGGCGGATGGCGATGACCGGCACGCGCGGGCTCGAATTCCTGCTCGACCTCGAAAACGCGGTGGCGTTGCGCGGCGGCGACGCCCTGGTGCTCGAGGACGGCCGTCTGGTCGAGGTGGTGGCGGCGCCGGAGCCGCTGATCGAGATTCGCTGCAACGATCCGCAGCATCTGGTGCGGGTCGGCTGGCATCTCGGCAACCGCCATCTGCCGACCCAGATCATGCCGAAAGGCCTGCGGATCCGGCGCGACCACGTCATCGAGGCGATGGTGAGAGGGTTGGGCGCCCGCGTGGTCGAGATCGAGGCGCCGTTCGATCCCGAGGGCGGCGCCTATGCCGGCGGCGGTCATGGGCATGCGCCGGAGGTCGATCCGCAAGCCCAGGCGGCGCACGATCATGGTCATCGGCACGGCGATCACCATCATCATGACGAGCATTGCGATCACGACCACCACCACGGTCATTCCCATGCTCATGACCACAAGTAAGCCGCCGCTACCGGACCATCCCGGCGGGATGACCGCAGCCGAGGGCGCGGCGCTGTATCGGCTGATGACCTGGCTGTCGCCGGCGTTTCCGGTCGGCGCGTTCGCCTATTCCAGCGGCATTGAATGGGCGGTGGAAGCCGGCGACGTCGCCGACGCCGCTTCGTTGAGGGACTGGCTGGCTTCGATGCTGGTCGATGGCAGCGGCTTTTGCGACGGCGTGTTGCTGGCCCACGCCTACCGCGCAGCCTCCTCGCATGACGAGGCGGCCTTGCGCGACGTCGCCGAACTCGCCGCCGCCTTCGTGCCGTCGCGCGAGCGTCAGCTGGAAACCTCGTCGCAGGGCCGCGCCTTCATCGACATCGCACGCTCGGCATGGAATTGCGACGGGCTCGATCAAATGGTTGCGCAATGCGCCGGCGCCGTCGTCTATCCGGTCGCGGTCGGCCTGGTCAGCGCTGCGCACGAAATTCCGATGGCTCCCACCATGCACGCGTTCTTCCACGCCCTGACCTCGAACTGGATTTCCGCCGGCGCCCGGCTGATCCCGCTCGGGCAAACCGACAGCCAGCGCGTGCTGGCGCAGCTGGAGCCGGTCGTCGTCGCCACGGCCAAGCGAGCGCTGCAAGCCACCCTCGACGATCTCGGCAGCGCGAGCTTTCGCGCCGATCTCGCCGGCATGCGGCACGAGACGCAGTACACGCGATTGTTTCGGTCATGAGGGTGCTTGCGGTTGGCGCCACCTATCATCCGGTCGTCCCCGCGAACGCGGGGACCGCCGTGTCCTATCGTTCGGGCACGCGGGCAGAGACCTTTTTTCACAACGACCGCCGGTGGTTATGGGTCCCTGCGTTCGCAGGGACGACGAAAGAGTCTGCAGGGACGACGGGATAGTGGAACACGGCGAAAGAGAAAGAGCACCTGAAATGTCCAACTCTCACGGCCCGCTTCGCATCGGTATCGGCGGCCCCGTCGGCTCGGGCAAGACCGCGCTGATGGATCTGTTGTGCAAGGCGATGCGCGAGCGCTACGACATCGCCGCGATCACCAACGACATCTACACCAAATGGGACGCCGAATTCCTGGTGCGCTCGGGCTCGCTGACCCCGGACCGCATCGCCGGCGTCGAGACCGGCGGCTGCCCGCATACCGCGATCCGCGAGGACGCCTCGATGAACCTCGCCGCGGTCGCCGACATGCGCGCGAAGTTTCCCGGCCTCGATCTGGTGCTGATCGAATCCGGCGGCGACAATCTCGCTGCCACCTTCTCGCCGGAACTCGCCGATCTCACGATCTACGTCATCGACGTCGCCGCCGGCGACAAGATCCCCTCCAAGGGCGGCCCCGGCATCGTCAGGTCCGACCTGCTGGTGATCAACAAGATCGACCTCGCGCCGCATGTCGGCGCCTCGCTGGAGAAGATGGACACCGA
>JAYSPJ010000381.1:0-4433 GCA_043722155.1 Bradyrhizobium sp. | reverse complement strand
TTCTTCACCGTCATCGGATAATAGGTGCCGCCCTTGATCGTGGCATCGTTGGCCACGACAACGCATTCGCGCCCCGATATCCGCCCTACCCCGGTGATGACGCTCGCCGAATGCACGTCGCCGCCATAGAGGCCATGGGCCGCCAGCGGCGACAGTTCGAGGAATGCCGTACCTGGATCGATCAGCAGATCGACGCGCTCGCGGGCCAGCATCTTGCCGCGCGAGCTATGCCGGGCGCGCGAGACCTTGCCGCCGCCGCCGGCCACCTGGTCGAGTTTCTCGCGGAGCTCGGCGACCAGCGCGCGCATGGCCTCGGCATTGCGGGCGAAATCGGAGGAAGTGGTGTCGATACTGGAATGAAGCGGCATGGCTTTCCGCAGTTATGGTGCGCCGCAATCCGGCATTGGGGGTGCGGTGATCGTGTCACTGCGCCGCAGCCTGGCGCAACCCCAACTTTGCGAAGAGAGCCCGCCGGACGCGGCATTAGCGCTATTAGGCCAAAACCATCCCCTGAAATGTCTTTTTCCGGACAATCCCTCCGGCAATTTCGGCCTCACTCAAAGGGTGCGCGCTTCACGGTTCCTCAGTGGGTCCAGGGTTCGCCGCGCCGGAAGGCGAAATTGTCAGCATAGGCGGCTTGCCGGCGGGCCGGCTCCTTCGGCTCGATCACCTGGTATGGGATGCCCTCGCGCTCGCAATAGGCGACGGCGTCCTCCCGTGTATCGAAGCGGATGGTGAGCTGCTGCTTCATGTCGCCGGAAGAGGTCCAGCCCATCAGCGGCTCGATCGCCCGCGGCTGTTCCGGCTCATAGTCCAGCTGCCAATCCCTGGTTTTGGCGGTCCCCGATTGCATCGCGTTTTTGGCGGGCTTAAAGATGCGTGCGGTCATGGATGTCAGGGCCCCGTGAGATATGCGGCATGGAAGCGCGTGGTGGAAGCGGCCGGAATAGTATAAAGACACCTTTCGGGAATTTGATCGGTGATTCCCGGCCCCTGATGTTACATTTTCCGGATTGGTATAGTCATTTTGCCGCGCTGTGACAATCTTGGTCGGCCGACCGGCTGAGGTCTCCCTCGCCACCGGCCCGACATCGTCGAAAGCATCACTTCGAAACGGGACCCATGAAAATCAACGCAACACTGCCCGAAAAGGGACGCGATCTCCGGCTCGATCTGTTTCGCGGCGTCGCCAACTGGGCGATTTACCTGGATCACATCCCCGACAACGTCGTGAACTGGATCACAACCCGGAATTACGGCCTCAGCGATGCCGCGGATCTGTTCGTCTTTATCTCAGGATACACCGCATCGTTCGTCTACGCCCGGATGATGCTCGAACGCGGCTTTATCGTCGGCGCCACCCGCCTCACCAAGCGTGTCTGGCAGCTCTACGTCGCTCACGTCTTCCTGTTCGTCATCTACATCGTCGCGATCGGCTATGTCGCGCTGCGCTTCAGCGACCCCGAGATCATCAACGAGTTCAACCTCGCGGGCCTCGCCGGCGACCAGGCGATCGAAACCCTGCGCCAAGGCCTGCTGCTCAAGTTCAAGCCGGTGAATCTGGACGTGCTTCCGCTTTACATCGTGCTGATGGGATTGTTTCCGCCGGTGCTGTGGCTGATGCTGCGCCAACCTGACCTGACCATGCTGGCGTCGATTGTGCTGTGGCTTGCCTCCCGGCAATTCGGCTGGAACCTGTCGGCCTATCCGGCGGGGGCCTGGTACTTCAACCCGTTCTGCTGGCAGGCGCTGTTCGTGTTCGGCTCATGGTGCGCGCTCGGCGGCGCCAAGAGGGCGCGATGGATTGTCGATCTGCGCATCACGCTTTATCTGTGTATCGCCTATCTGATCCTCGCACTTGTCATGACCATGGCCGGCAAGTTTCCGGATTTCGGAGCGCTGTTCCCGCATTGGCTCTACTCCGCCTTCAATCCGAACGACAAGACCTTTTTGGCGCCCTACCGCTTCCTGCATTTCGTGGTGATCGTGATCATGGTCATCCGCTTCGTGCCGAAGGAGTGGCCGGGTCTGGAATGGAAAGTGTTCGATCCCCTCGTGGTCTGCGGCCAGCAGTCGCTCGCGGTGTTCTGCGTCGGCGTCTTCCTGTCCTTCGTCGGCCACTTCGAACTGATGATGAGCTCAGGCTCGCTACTTGCGCAGATTTTCGTCAGCGTGAGCGGGATCGCGATCATGACGCTCGTCGCGTACTACATCTCCTGGTCGAAGCGGCAGGACAAGCCGCTGCCCAAGCCGGCGGCGGTCAAGGCCTGATATCGGGGTGATTTCGGCCTCTGGCCACACGCGTCGGGCAGTCAGCCCGACCGTGTGCCCGACAGCACCATGTTGGCGACATCAGTGTAAACCTCGACCAGCGGCCCGACGATTCTGTGCAGCGCGTTTTTCGACACCAGCGTGTCGTGCAGGATCAGATTGTCGATACCCGTGGTCAGGAAGCAGATCACGGCGTCGCGCGGCGTCTCGACGATCGGTTCGCCCTTGACGTTGAATGACGTATTGATCAGCACGGGAACGCCGGTGAGCGCCTCGAATTCTTTCAGCAGGCGATAGAGGACCGGATTGGTTTGTTCGCGGACGGTTTGAACCCGCGCCGTTCCGTCGACATGGACGATCGCCGGAATCCGGTCGCGCCATTCGGGGCGGACGCGCTTGGCGATCAGCATGAACGGCGAGTCCTCCTCGCCTTCGAATATTTCCCGGACCCGTTCGGCGAGCACGATCGGCGCGAACGGACGGAACGGCTGCCGGTGCTTGACGCGGCTATTGAGAATATCCTTCATCTCGGCCTTGCGCGGGTCGGCCAGCAGGCTGCGATTGCCGAGCGCGCGCGGCCCGAACTCGGAACCGCCCTGAAACCAGCCGATGACCCGCTGCTCGGCGAGCAGTTTCGCGGTGTCGCGGCAGATGTCGTCGCTGCGCGTCGCGGTAGTCTGAATGCGCACCAGAAATTTCTGCGTGGCCTTCTCAATATCCCCATCGGGATAGACCTTGCCGACATAGGAATGATCCATCACGAATGAGCGGCGCTGCTTCAGAATTTCCAGATGGCCGTAGTAGGCGCAGCCGATCGCGATGCCGTCATCGCCGGCCGCCGGCTGGATCCAGACCTTTTCAAAGCCGGACTCCCGCGCCACCCGGCCATTGGCCACGCAGTTCAGCGCGACGCCGCCAGCGATGCACAGATTCCTGGCGCCGGTGGTTTCGCGCAGCCAGCGGGCGCGGGCGAGCAGCACGTTTTCGGTATCGTCCTGAACCCGCCAGGCGACATCCTCCCAATGCGGCATCGATGGGCTGGTTTCCCATTTCTCGCCGCTGCCCATGATGTAAGGCTGCTTGAACTCCGTGGTCCAGTGCGGAACGTGCAAGGTGCCGTCGGTGAACTCGAGCAGGTGCCTGACCTTCTCCTTCCTGCCGTAGGGCGCCAGCCCCATCAACTCGCCGCACTTGTTCCAGTCGCCGAAGATGTAGCTCGAGGCCCGACTGTAGAGCGCGCCAAGGCCCGGCATGTTGTAGAATTCGTCGCTCAGGAAACCACGATCGGGCTCCATCCAGACCTTCTTCAGGCATTCGAGCTTCGAGCCCTCGAATTTGTAATAGCTCTCGGACTCGCGGGCGAGCGGCGTGGCGGTGTCGGTCGCAGGATAGGGCTCGAGGGCATCGGCTTGATAGCTGCCGACGCCGTCGACGATCATCACCACGCCTTCCTCAAACGGCGAGACGGCGAATGCGCTGTAGGCATGCGCCAGATGGTGGGAGATCGACACCACCTTGTCGGAATGCGACAAATAAAGGGGGGGCTTGAAGGCCTCGGGGCGCTCGTGCTCGGGGAGGAAGCCCGGCATATCCTGGTAGACCAGCCGTTCTTCCATTTCCGGAACCGGAAGAATGTAGCAGTTGCGAACGATCAGATCGACGTCATCGAGCGTGATGCCTTCGGCTTCCAGACAATAGTCGATCACCTCCCGGTAGAATCCGCTGGCGTGCTTGTCGCGCGTGATTCGCTCCTTGGCGATCGCGAACGCGATGGCACCGTCACGCAGCAGGCAGGCACTCACATCATGGTCGTAGGTATTCAGGCCGAGAACGTAGGTGTGTTGTTTGGGCATCGGCACTCTGCGGGATGAAATGGACGAGGGACTGGATCGAGATCAATGTCGGGATGCGAGGGCAAATCTTAGTCCTGCCGAGACATATTCTTGGCAGAATTGGGGGCGCGTTTGGCAGAAACGGAGCGCTGGTTCGCCGAGGGCAAAAATTGCGCAATGCACCATATCCTCATGCGACGATCGGTTGTTTGAACCGTTGTTCATCTTGCGCCGACAGAGAGTGTAACTTGACCTCGCATGCGCTACCAAATAGCATTCCAAGAGGCCACGCGAACAACATTTCGCAATGTGCTGTTAACATGCACCGGA
>JAYSPJ010000380.1:0-9769 GCA_043722155.1 Bradyrhizobium sp. | reverse complement strand
AAAGCAACCCGAATCTGATTTGCGCCCCTTTGGGAACCCCCTTACTGTTCCGATTCACATCAACCGAAAACCGCTCTAGCGCCCCGACCCCTGCGAACCCGTGCGGGTGATAACGCCGGTGCCGGGCTGCACGGCGGGACGGGTCTGGGCCGGCGCCGAGCGCGCGCGCTGGCGTTCGTCGTCGTAAAGGGCGGACCGGTACTTGGCGCGGGTCACCGCCATGGTCGAGCCGCGCCAGGCCGCCAGCATGATCAGGGCGGAGCGTTCGCCGAGGCGGTCGTACAGGCGCGACAGCCGGTAGACGTAGTTCACCGATGCGAATTCCGGATTGAGAAACAGCGTCACGCGCTGGAAGACGGGGGCCGGCATGTCCAGCGCCCTCGCCGCGCAGGCCAGCGGCTCGCCGCCGGGATCGTTGACCACCTGGGCGGCAACGCGCGCCGGCAGGATCAGGGTTTCGCCGAGTTCCTGCGTGAAGCTTTCGATATCGCCAACCCAGGCGGCCATCTCCAGCGTCTCGACGGCGCGTGCCGCGCGCGAGGCGGGAATCCGCGCCGAAGCCCGCAAGGGGGTTTCCGCAAGATTGTGCAGGATCAAGGTGCGTTCGCCGGCGCTGGCCGCGAAAAACATGTCGTTGATCTCGGCAGCGTCCTTCGGCTGCATCGACAGGTTCGATGCCATCCGCAATTGCGCCTCGGTCGGCGGCTTGACCGGCGCCGGCGCCGGTGGGCTTGCCGGAATTTCATCGGCGACCGGAACGCGTCGACCGGGGTTCTGGGGTTTTAGTCCGAGCCTCTTCAGGACCTCGGGCGGTGTGGCCGGATAGATCGAAAGCCGCGCCCGCACCGCTGCGCGCGTCGTGTCGTCGACCTGATCGATCAGGCGGGAAGTCAGTTCGACAAACTGCCGCGCTTCGTCGTCGCTGTGCACATGGGTCTGAACGTAGAGATCGGTCAGCACGCGCAGCAGAGTGGGGCGGATATCGACGCCTTCGCGGCGGGAGAGCGTCATCAACCCGTCGAAGCCGGGAAAAAATGGAGGTGCGGTCATGTCAGGGTACGCGACTGAGTAATGCTCGCGCCAATTTACGCGGCTTGCTTTAACAGCTCGTTAAGGAAAACAACCGGTGAAGACCTGCGGTCATATTCACCGTGTTCCTGCGGGCCGCGGCCGGGTGGGTCAGCGGCGTAAATTAAGATGCCGTTAACCACGTCCTGTTCTTAATGATGGCTGTCGCCGGCTAACTCGTGCCTGCGCGGCAATCAGAGAGAGTTGAACATGGGCACCATCATTGAATTTCCGGCGGATGCGGCTTCGCGGAGGCTGGGCTCAACGATCGATGGCGCTGCACGCACAGGCACGGCAACCATTCTGATCCTTCCCGTCGTCCGGATCGAGCGCAACACCGATGAAACCAGCGGTGGCAGCGGACCGGAAGAGGGGACCGCCCCCGGCCGCCGCCGCCGTCGGCGCTGATCCCAGGAAATTTCAACCGGGACATTTCAATATGCCGGAGACGCGTCTTCCGATCCGGACCCGATCGCAGACCCGGCGCCTGTCGCCGCTGCCGATGCTGTTGCTGCTCGGTACCGCGCTCGGCGGCTGCAGCGGCGGCGACTTCGGCCGCACCCGCGACGATGTGCGCAACGACGACATGCATCGCTGGCTCGGCGCCGAGGCCACGGGAAGCGTCGGGCTCAAGGCGTCGCAATTCCAGCTTACCGATGCCGAGCGGCAGCTCCGCGATTATGCCTATCCCCTGATCGAGCCGCCGCATTCGCGCCCCGCCTGGAAGAGCGTGTTCGGCGATTACAAGCCGCTGCCTTCGCCGTGGCGGCAGGCGGTCGTATTCGACCGCACCGCCTATGGACGATTGCTGATCGACGAACCGCACCGCTCGCATACCTCGCGTTACGCCGTCCTGATGGAGGATGTGCGCAACGACATCACCCGCTTCGAGCCGTTCTTTGCCGCGGCCGCACGGGTCCTCGAACTTGACAGGAAGCGTAACGCCAGCCTCAAGCTGGTCTCGGAGCTGTCGCCGCGCGAGCGCGACGACGCGGTCGCGCGCATGGAAGAGAACACGCTGATCGTGCAGTGGGTACAGCAAAGCCTGGAGCGGCGGATTTCGTCGTATCGCTGGGCGCTGGAGCGGCTGGTGATCCAGGCGCCGGACACCATCGCGGCCGATGTCGATCGCCTGATCGGCGAACTCGCGGCGCAAACGGCCAATCCGCCGGTCGCGGCGCGGCCGGTGATCGGGCGCGCCGTCTCGGTGAAGGGCTGAACCCGGTTACCTCGATCCGAAGTCGATGGCGCCCGGCTTAGGCCGCGTAATAGCCGCCGTCGACGACCTGCGACGCCCCAGTCATGAAGGACGCCTTGTCGGAACACATCCAGACCACGGCTTCCGCGATCTCGTCGGGCATGCCCATGCGATTCATCGGAACCTTTGCCATCACGGCATCGAGGCGCGTTGTCACCACTTCCTCGGTCATCGGGGTGGTGACATAGCCGGGATTGACGCAGTTCACGCGGATACCGTCCTGCGCGTATTCGATCGCCGCGGTCTTCGTCAGTCCAACCACGCCGTGTTTCGCCGCCACATAATGCCCTGATGTAGCCAGGCCTATCAGGCCGGCGATCGAGGCGGTGTTGACAATGGCTCCGCCGCCGCCTTGTCCCAGCATCTGCGCAATCTCGTGCTTCAGGCACAGGAAGACACCGGTGAGATTGACGGCCAGCATGGCGTCGAACGAGGCCTGACTGAGTTCGTGCAGGCGCTGGCGTCCCGGGCCGACCGACCCTCCCGCAACGCCCGCATTGTTGAACGCGCAATCGATCCGCCCATAGGCGGCCACGGTGCGCGCTACCATCGCGGCCACCTGATCTTCTTGTGTGACGTCGCCACCGATCGCAATCGCCTGGCCGCCGGCCGCGTTGATCAAGGCGACGGTTGCAGCCGCGCTTTCCTCGGTGCGATCGGCCACCGCCACGCGCGCGCCCTCACGCGCCATCGCCAGCGCGGTCGCCCGTCCGATGCCGGAGGCGCCGCCGGTCACGAGTGCTACCTTGCGGTCGAGGATTCCTGCCATGTCCTGTTTTCTCCTGCTTGCATAAAGAGCGCCGATCAATCGAACGGCGCGAGGGGCCTGTTTTCGAGGCTCGGGCAAGACACCCTACGATCCCGCGCTCGCCTGGCAAAGAGCGGCCGACGTGGCCCATTTTGGAAACGGCCGGACGAGTGGCAATGATCGCTGGACACTCCTATTCCTCATCCGCGCCCGGCTTTTGCTTCAGCATGAGATGACCGAACGCCGTGGCGATGGGCTTGGACGGATCGTCCTGCCAGGCCTGTGCCTCGAAGGCGACGACGCGCCGGCCCTGCTTGACGATCGATGCCCTGGCGTAGCTGTCCAGTGCCTGACCGGAGCGCAGGTAGTTGATCGTCAGGCCGATCGGCTTCGGCGGCGCCAAAACGCCCATCTCGCGCGTCACGCCGACGATCGCGGTCGTTTCGAGGAAGGCGCCGGTCGCGCCGCCGTGGATGGCGGGCAGGATCGGGTTGCCGATGATCCTTGGCGAGAACGGCATGATCAGCGTGCCATCCGTGTCGATGCGGATGCCGAGACAACGCGCGAACGGGCTGTTGGCGAACGGGCTGGTCGGATCCTCCGGCGCTTCGAGCGTCGGCGGCGCGCGATCGTCCGTCGGACGGTCCGTCAACATGTTGGTCCGGTTCGCGCCAATCATGAAGCAGGCCGTTGCAGTGGCCACGGGATCGTCCTCGGATTCCTGATAGGCCGTCGAGCGCACGAAGGCGATCGAGCGGGTGACGTGGTAGCAGATTGAATGCGCCTTGATGTCGAGGCCAGGGGTCGCGGGCCTCTGGTAGTCGATCCGCAGGTCGAGCGTGGCAATCGCGCGCGTCCCATCGAGCGCGAGCTGGACGGCCATGCCACAGCTCTCGTCGAGCATCGCGGTCACGACGCCGCCGTGAAGAACGCCGGTCTCGGTGTCGCCGACGAAGACGGGGCGATACGGCAGGCTTGACCAGGCTTCCCCCGGCGCTGCGCGGTCGAGCCGAAGTCCGCTGATATAT
This sequence comes from Bradyrhizobium sp., assembly GCA_043722155.1. GTDB lineage: Bacteria > Pseudomonadota > Alphaproteobacteria > Rhizobiales > Xanthobacteraceae > Bradyrhizobium. The sequence continues at coordinate 5,667 of JAYSPJ010000380.1, read as the reverse complement.
CCATAGACGGAGCGGCGCCCCTTGACAGCCTTGGCTAGTTCGTCGAACGGCAGCGTTGTGTTGATGATCGGTGTTTTGGACATATCGACGTTCTACGCCATATTGCGAGGGGAGCAAAAGGTGCGATGGCCGTTCAGCCGTTCGTCACGTGCACCTTTGCCTTCCGTCCGGAATTCCACTGCCCGCCGACCGCCCGCTCGATCTGTGCCGCCAACTGAAGCAGCAAGCCATCGCTGGCCTGCCTTGCCTGGGCTTGAATGCCGAGCGGCAATCCATTCACATGTTCCGCCAGCGGCAGCGAGATCGCGGGAACCCCGCAGAGATTGGCGAGCGGCGTGAAGGCGAAGTTGCGCCATAGATTGCCGAACCAGTCCAACACCGATGGATTGTCCGATATTGTCAGGTATTCGACGGTGCCGACTTTCGGTGTCGGCAACGCGGTGATCGGCGTCAGGATGATATCCCACTCCTCGAAAAACGCCCCAAAACCGCGCGTGGTGGTGTTGAAGACCGCCTGCATGCGCGCCCGCTCGGCAAACGACGTGTGCCGGCCGGCTTCCCAGATCCGTATGTTGACGGGCTCGACAAGATCCGCCGGCGGCCTGTCCAGCCCGCGTGCCGCGAGCAGGTTGCCGATCACCACCGCAAAATTGCTGATGTAGCAGGTGGTCTGCGCGTCAAAGGCGGCGCGATAGTCGACGGCGGGCAACGCGTAATCCACGTGATGGCCAAGGCCTTCGAGGAATCGCCCGACTCGTTCGAGCTCCGATGCGATCTGCGGTGTCGCCCGATAGTCGCCCCATTGGTGCGAGAGCGCGATTTTGAGCCGTCCCGGATCACGCCTGATCATATCCAGGTAAGGCTCCGGTGCGGTCCAGAACGGCATGAATTCGCCTGATGCGGGACCCCGGCACGCGTCCACGAAGGCCGCGGTATCGCGCACCGTACGCGACTGGCAGCCCTGGATCGATACCAGCCCCGTCAAATCCGAAAGCTGCGGCGCGAGCGAGAACACTCCGCGTGAAACCTTGAGACCGATGTTGCCGTTGACCCCGGCCGGAATGCGGATCGAACCACCGCCGTCGGTGGCATGCGCGATCGGAACGACGCCCGCCGCGACCATGGCGGCGCTGCCGGCCGACGATCCGCATGTCGTATAGTCCGTGTCCCAGGGGTTGCGCGTAACGTAGACGGCGGGATTGTCCGCCGAGCTGCAAACTCCGAACTCCGGTGTGGTCGTCCGGCCGATCAGGTTAAGTCCCGCCTGGCGCATCTTCGCCGTCAGGAAAGTATCCGCGGTGGCGCGATTGCCGCGCATCAGCAGCGAGCCCATTTCCTGCAATCGCCCCTTCATCGTCGGGCCCAGATCCTTCATCAGGAAAGGCAGACCGGCAAAGGGCCCCGCGAGATTGGCGCCGTCCCTGCCGGGATCGTCGATCGCGTCCTCAAAGACCTCGACCACTCCCGACAGCGCCGGATCGACCTTCGCGATGCCTGCGGCCGCCTGACTTGCCAATTCCTTTGCCGTCAGTTCGCCCTTGCTGACGCGCGCCGCCAGCGCCACTTCGTCGTGCTGCGCCCATTCGTCCCAGCTCATCGGCAAAGTCATGCGATCCATTCCCCCGGTGCGGCGCCAACCTTAGTTTCGCAGCCTGGCAAGTCAACGAATCGAGGGTGCACGTCGCGCCGACGACAGGGTTGCGAATGGATTGGCGCAAAGCAGGCGAAAGTGCGCGCAACCGCGGGGTCTGCATTGCCTGTTTGACGCAGATCAAAACAGCTTCGTCGCGTTGATGACAGAAGACAAAAAAGGAATCCGAGATGTCCGCAAGCGAAATCGCGAAGCTTCATTTCTCGGCGGCTGTCGCCGAAGCGGAAGCCGCCGGGGTGGGTCACGATAGCGTCTGCCGGTCGCTGCTTGGCCTCGTCGTCTCGAAGTATCTCGAAAACAGGAGCGTTTCCGACGTCCAGTCCGAGCTTCGCTTTCTCGCCGAAAACTGCGATCCCGGGACGGATTTCATCTTCATGCGCCCCTAGCTGGAGGGCGTCACGTCAGCGTATGCAATGACTTCGGTCGGTCCAACCGCTCATGCGCGTCGCGATCGGATCAGCGCTTGGCCCGCGGTGGCGCGGGCGCAGGCTCTTCCTGCTTCGCCGTCGGCGGTTCGGTCTGCACCTTGCAGCTCGAAACCGCGAGCGAGGCTTGCGCCTGCAACATCAGGCCCGGCTCCGGCGCCAGCGCCTTCAACACGATCAGCCCGGTCGCGGTGGGAGAATCGATGATCAGGCGGTCGGCCGCGGTGATGTCCTCGTCCTCGGGCAATTCGGCATGCTGCGCTTCGGTCATCAGGTCGAGTTCGATCACCCTGCGTCCGGCCGAGCGGTCGTTGATGGCGTAATAGGCGACCTCGTTGCGGGTATAGAACGACACCGAGGTGTAGGCCTGGCTGACGGGGACCGCGAGTTTGATGGGGCCGCCCGACAGATCGTAGCGGCAGATCGCGACCGCGAACGCCGGATCCATGAACGGCAGCGGTGCGTTGTTCGGATCCGCGGCCGGCAGCGCGGTAACCGCGTTGAGTTTCGTCATCGGCGTGAGGCGTGAATAGGCGTCCTGGGTCGCGATCCGCGGCAACGCCAGCACGCTGACGAGATGCACGACGGCGCCCAGCAGCACGCCCGCGATGATCGTGAACAGCAGGCGGATCATGGGCACCCCACTGTCGCAATCGAGGGCATCGGCGCATCGCGCTGGGTCCGGGTCGCCACGCCAACCGGCGTATCGTAGAGCCGGAGCATCAGCGCGTAACGTTCGATTCCTCCGGTGGGGAGCCAGTTTCCGGCACGCGAGCGCGACGCCACCCGGATCTCGAATGCGCCATCGGCGCCGCGAATGATTTCCTGGCTGGTGAAGCCGTAGCGCTGCAACGAATTCGCCACCAGGTGTCCCTTGGTATTGTAGAGCGTCAGCGTCCAGAACCGCGCCGCGGGGGTGACGCCGCTGACCACCACGTCGCAGCGTCCGTCGAGCGGTTTCTTGCGGTCGTCCGTCGTCGCCGAGAATGCCACGCCGTCGCCGGTGCCGACCGGCAGCTCGCCGCTGCGGGCAATCGAGGCGCGCGAGTAGGGATCGACATCGGCGGTGCCGGTCTTGGGCCGGGCGGTCCAGGCGCCGATCGTCAGGGTGCCGAGATCGGTGCCGCGCGTCGCCGTCATCCAGGTCGCGCCGAGGCCGACGACGGTCGCGAGGATCAACGCCAGCAATGTGATGAAGATCAGCCGCACGGTCAGTTCTTGCGCGGCGCGGGGGCAGTCACGCCGTCCGGCGCGGCCGCCGCAAAGCTGTCAGGGAAGGCGACCGAATTGGACGACACCGGCTTCACGGGCTTCGGCGGTTCGCTGGATGAGGTTTTGCCCGCGGTCTTGCCGGCCTCTTCGAGCAGCTTTTCCACGCGCACCAGAATATCCGCACCGCGCTTGGTGAGGATCGGCGGCGGTCCCGGCTTGATGTCCGGAAGTTTCAGCGCGCCGTTGGCGGCCATGGCCACGGAGGCCGCGGGCGCGGGCAATTTTGTGCCGGCGCCGATGCCTGCGATCTCCTTGATCTCGACGCCCTGATGGGCCGCCAGCATGATGTCGTGCCAGGTCTGCGCCGGCAGCGAGCCGCCGGTCATGCGGTTGGTCGGCGAGTAGTCGTCGTTGCCGTACCAGACCGCGCAGGTGAAATTGCCGGTATATCCGACGAACCAGGCATCGCGATACGCGTTGGTGGTGCCGGTCTTGCCGGCGGTCGGAATGCCGTCGAGCGCCGCGCGCCGCGCGGTACCTTCGCTGACGACGTGGCTCATCATGCCTGCCATGTCGGCGGCGACCGAAGCCGGTATCGCCTGCAGCGGCTTCTTGCCGTCGCGGTCGAAACGCCAGACCAGGTCACCGGCGCCGGTGCGGACTTCCAGCACGGCATGCGGCGTGACCGACTTGCCCTTGTTCGGGAAGGTCGCATAGGCCACGGCGTGTTCGAGCACCGAAACTTCGTCGGAGCCGATCGGCATCGACGGCGTATCCGGCAACGGCGCCTTGATGCCGAAGCGGCGCGCCACCTCGGTGATCTTCACGCGGCCGGCCTTGGCCGGATTCGGCGACTTGCCGCCCAGCGCGATCGAGATCTTCACCGGAATGACGTTGATCGAGCGGGTGATCGCCACCGTCAGCGTGACCGGGCCCGAATAGGAGTGGCCATAGTTCTGCGGGCACCAGTTGCCGATGCAGACCGGGCCGTCGACGATGATCGAACTCGGCTTGAAGCCGTTCAGGAGGGCCGCGGTGTAAACGTAAGGCTTGAACGACGAACCCGGCTGGCGCATCGCATCCACCGCACGGTTGAACTGGCTGGCGCCGTAATCGCGGCCGCCGACCATGGCGCGGACGCCGCCGTCGAGGTCGGCTACCACGGTCGCGGCCTGGGTCGCGTGATAGTCGCGGCCGAACTGGCGCAACTGGTTTTCGACGGCAGCTTCCGCGGCGCGCTGCACGTTCATGTCGATCGCGGTGCGGACCACGAACACGCGCTCGACATAGGATTTCGGAAAGGTATCGACCAGCCTGCGCATCTCGTCGAATGCCCAGTCGAGATAGTAGTTCGGCGAATTTTCGTCACGGCGGTCGACCGCCATGGCCGGGTTGCGCCGTGCGCCGAACACCTGGCCCTCGGTCATGAAGCCGGCATCGACCAGATTGTCCAGCACCACGTTGGCGCGGGCGCGGGCGGCGGGCAGGTTGATGTGCGGCGCGTATTTGGTGGGGGCCTTGAACAGCCCGGCGAGCATCGCGGATTCCGCGAGATTGACGTCGCGTGCCGACTTGTTGAAGTAGAAGTGTGCGGCGCCGTCGACGCCGAAGGTGCCGCCGCCCATATAGGCGCGGTCGAGATAGAGTTTCAGAATCTCGTTCTTGGTAAGGCGCGTCTCCAGCCACACCGCGAGAAAGGCTTCCTTCACCTTGCGCTCGATGGTGCGCTCGTTGCTCAGGAACAGGTTCTTCGCCAATTGCTGGGTGATCGACGAACCGCCCTGGCGCACGCCGCCGGCCTGGGCGTTGGTGACGAGGGCGCGCGCGGTGCCGGCAATGTCGATGCCGAAATGGTCGTAGAAGCGGCGGTCTTCGGTCGCCAGCGTCGCCTTGATCAGATTGTCCGGGAAATCTTCCAGCGGAATCGAATCGTTGTGCTTGATGCCGCGGCTGCCGATCGGATTGCCGTAGCGGTCGAGGAACGTCACCGCCAGATCGGATTTCTTCAGCCAGTCGTCGTCGGAGGTTTCGCGAAACGCCGGCACCGCGAGCGCCAGCATCAGCAGCAGGCCGCCGAGCCCGATCGTGGCGGCTTCCGACATCGGCTCGATGAACACCCAGCGCTTCCAGCGACCGACGTGAAAGCGGTCCATGAAGGTCGAGAACCGCTCATAGAGTTCGCGCGCGCCCTTGCCCGACGAGAACAGCGTCGAGTCGATGCGCGCATCCAGATCCAGCATCAAGTGCCGGATCTTCTTCTTCCAGTGTAGTGGTACGATCTGGCGCACCGGGACCCTTGGTCAGTTCGCAGCGCTCAAGGTGCCCGGCTGGGCACCGTCGAGACGTCATGCGGGAATGTTGCGGCAAACCCAAGGCGCT
>JAYSPJ010000379.1:0-8849 GCA_043722155.1 Bradyrhizobium sp. | reverse complement strand
TTGTGTCATCCGCGTCCGCTGGGACGATCTGGGTTTTAAGGAATCCGAACAGCCCTCTGGCGCCCAGCCCTCTCTTGAAGGATGAGCCGGCCAGCGGGCTCGATTGTTCGGGGATTTCAAAGCCGCGCCGGATATCCGTCAAAACGGGCCGGCAGCAGGTGGCGGCTGTGTACTGCGGACAGCCCAAAAGGTCAAGGTGCCCCGGGGAAACCGGCACGGGTGCTTCAGGAGCGCGGCTGCGAACGCGCCGGCTCCGAAAGCCGCCCTCCGCCCTGCCTGCCTTGCCTTGACTTGGCTCAACAGCGCCACTCGCCTCGCCCCTACCATCGACCCGGCTTCTGCCGACGGGCATGCGGTCCGTCAGCCGGAGGGAGCGCTGACTCGCCGTTCCGGATCGTCACTTGTGAGCTGAGCATACATGCATGAAGGTCGAGCTTGCACTTCCACCCTCCAAGCGGGATCTGCGTCTCGATCTTTTTCGTGGCCTCGCCAACTGGGCCATGTTCCTGGGACATGTTTCCAGCAGCGTTCTGGCCTGGTTTTCGTTCCGAAACTACGGCTTCAGCGATGGCGCCGACCTGTTCGTGTTCATTTCCGGCTACACGTCCGCTCTCGTGTTTACGAGAAAGATGCTTGAGCGCGGCTTCGTTTTCGGAACCACGAGGCTGCTCAGGCGCGTCTGGCAAATCTATGTCGCCCACGTCCTGCTGTTCGTATTCTATCTGGCTTCAGTCCTTTTCCTGTCGGACAGGTTCAGCGCTTCTGACTTCATCGATCGATTCAACGTTGCTCCCCTGCTCGTCGCTCCGGTCGACACGCTGACGCAGGGCCTGATGCTGAAATACAAGCCGCTGAATCTGGACGTGCTGCCGCTTTACGTCGTCCTGATGGGCGTCTTTCCGCCGGTTCTCTGGCTGATGCTCCGGCACCGCAACTGGGTCATGCTGGGATCGGTGCTGCTCTATTTCGCCGCCCGGCAATTGGGGTGGAACCTGCCCTCTTATCCGTCCGGGGTTTGGTACTTCAACCCGTTCGCGTGGCAGCTGCTTTTTGTGCTGGGCGCGTGGCTGGCGTTAGGCGGAGCCGATACGCTGCATTTCCTGGTCCGCTCCCGGATCGCTCTCTTCTTCGCTGTGGTTTACCTGCTGTTTGCGGCTGCCATGACATTGGCGGCGCACCTGCCCGAGCTTCAGGCAATTTTTCCCCGCGTTCTGTTCGAAGCCTTCAATCCGAACGACAAGACCAATCTGGCGCCCTACCGCTTCCTGCATCTGGCGATTCTGGTCATCGTGGTGGTGCGGTTGGTACCGATCGATGCGCCGGGATTGCAGGCCGCCATCTGGCGACCGCTGGTCAAATGCGGTCAGCAATCCCTCGAGGTGTTCTGCGTCGGAATCTACCTCTCGTTCCTTGCATCCCTTATCCTGCAAACGACTTCCGACGGGTTTTTGGCGCAGTTCCTGGTCGGCGCCGGCGGCCTCGCGATCATGACGGCGGTCGCTTACTACAGGTCGTGGTCGAAGCGAGCGGAGAAACCGGTCGCACCCCACGCGCCGCTGCCCGAACTCATTTCGCAAGATAACAGGGCGGCCGCGGGCACTGCGTGATTCCGTCGACATGGAATCCGCGGCTGGCGAGAATGCGCCCGCTGCGGATTAGGTCTCCAACGGCACCTGAAAGCGCTTGACCGGTCGCGCCGAAAATCAGCCTAAGTGTTTGATTCGACTGGCAGGAGTGGCAGGGCTCGAACCTGCGACCCCCGGTTTTGGAGACCGGTGCTCTACCAATTGAGCTACACTCCTACAGGGAACCCGCGTTGCCGCCGATCCGCGCCGTTTCAAGCATAGGCAACGCCCTGATTGCAAGAGCGAAGGGGTTAACCGGCAAGAGCGCAGCGGTGAGCCGGAACGGGTCTGTTCAAGCAAGTCGTTCTGCGCCAGACTTCCGCCAAGCCGAGCAAGACCGCCAACAATCAAGAGCACCAAACGGGAGAGACCATGACCGCGCAAACCGCCGCAAAGCCAACCGCCATCCCGCAGACCCCGTCACTCCCCCAGGCCAAACCGGAAAAGCTGGGTCTGTCCTCGGCGCGGCTGCAGCGCATGTCGGACGGGTTCAAGCGCGAGATCGACAAGGGCACCCTGCCCGGTGCGACCGTGCTGGTAGCGCGGCGCGGCCAGATCGGCTGGTTCGAGGCGCTCGGCAGGCAGAGCCCGGCGGCCTCCGCGCCGATGGCACACAACTCGATCTTCCGGATCTTCTCGATGACCAAACCGATCGTCTCGGTCGGCATCATGATGCTGATCGAGGACGGCCATTTCCTGCTCAGCGATCCCGTTGCGAAATTCATCCCGGAATTTGCCGGTCAGAAGGTCGGCGTCGAGAATAACGGCAAGCTCGACCTCGTCCCGCTCAAGCGGCCGATGACGATACAGGATCTGCTGCGCCACACCTCCGGGATCACCTACGATCACACCGGCAACGGGCTGGTGCAGCAGCTCTATCAGCAGTCGCGGCTGCGCAGCCGCAAGATCAGCAACGCCGAACACGCCACGCTGGTCGCCGGCATGCCGCTGATGTGCCAGCCGGGCGCGGAATGGAACTACAGCCGCTCCACCGACATTCTCGGCCGGGTCATCGAGGTGGTCTCCGGAAAAAGCCTGAGCGCCTTCCTCACCGAGCGCATCCTCGCGCCGTTGCAGATGGCCGAGACCGCGTTTCACACCGGCGAGGAGAACGCCGGCCGCCTCGCCGAGCCGTTCCCGAACGATCCCTGGACCGGCGACAAGGTGCAGTTCTTCAGCATGCTGGAGAAGCCGGTGATGGAATCCGGCGGCGGCGGCCTGCTCTCGACCACCATGGACTATGCGCGGTTCAGCCAGATGCTGCTCGGCGGCGGCACGCTCGACGGCACCAGGATCATCGGCCGCAAGACCCTGGAGTTGATGGCGTCGGATCATCTGGGCGCCGGCGTCAAGGTCGACTCCCCCCTGATGCCGGCCGGTCACGGTTTCGGGCTCGGCTTCGCGGTCCGCACCGCCAGGGGCATGGCGCCGTTCCCGGGCTCCGTCGGTCAGTTCTTCTGGAGCGGCATGGCCGGAACGTTCTTCTGGATCGACCCGGCCGAAGACATGTTCGCCGTGTTCATGATGCAGGGCCCCGGCCAGCGCGAATACATCCGCTCGATGCTGCGCGACCTGGTTTACGCAGCGGTGGAGTGAGGCCGCTGTCATTCCGGGGCAGCCCCGACGGGCTGAACCCGGAATCCAGAGATTGCACGATCGAGATTCCGGGTTCGCGCTTCGCGCGCCCCGGAATGACGAACGTAGCGCCTCAGCTGATCGTCGCACCGCCGTCGATCACCATGGTCTGGCCGGTCATGAAATTGCCGGCCGCCGATCCCAGGAATACTGCGGCACCTGCGATCTCGTCGGGAATGCCGATGCGCAGCAGCGGCGAGCGCGAGGTCGACGCCTTGAGGTTTTCCGGATTGTCCCACAGCGCCTTTGCAAAGTCGGTCTTGATCAGGCCCGGCGCTATGCAATTGACGCGAACGTTGTGCGGACCGTATTCGCAGGCGAGGTTGCGCGCGAGCTGCATGTCGGCGGCTTTCGAGATCGCGTAGGCGCCGAGGATGGTCGAGCCCTTGATGCCGCCGATCGACGACACGATGATGACCGAGCCGTCCTCGCGCTCGATCATCTGCGGCACCACCATGCTGGTCAGCCAGTTGTTGGCGACGATGTTGTTGTCGAGGATCTTGCGGAACTGCTCGTCCGAAATCCCGGCGAGCGGTCCGTAGTAGGGGTTGGACGCCGCATTGCAGACCAGCACGTCGATCTTGCCGAAGGCGCGGTTGGATTCGTTGACCAGGTTCTGCAGATTTTCCTTGCTCGAGATGTTGGCGGCGATCGCGACCGCGGTGCCCTTGCCGAACTTGTCGTTGATTTCCTTCGCCACGGCATCGCAGACATCCTGCTTGCGCGAGGAGATCACCACCTTGGCGCCGTGCTCGGCCATCCGCTCCGCGATGGCGCGGCCGATGCCGCGGGTTGAACCGGTGATGACGGCGACTTTTCCCGACATATCGAACAGGGTCATGCGTTTCTCCCAGACATGATCCGGCGGCGGATGCGCCGGTTTTCATTTTCAATTCAGCTAAGCAGCGTTCGCGTTCCCGGACAACAGGTGACGTCAGGCCAGCTTCGTCGCCGGGACCACTTCCGGTCCCGCCGGCTGATGCATGGCGTTGTGCGAGGCATCGGCGATCCACGGCTGCTGGTTGATCATCGGCAGCCGCCAGCTGCTGTGGCCGTGGCTGGCGAGATGATCGAGCCGAGTCACCGAGCAATTGTCGATGTCGAAGGCGAGGCATTTCTCCGGCAGGTTGCCCAGCGCGAGCCCGATGGCCGCCTTGATCGTGCCGCCATGCGCCACCGCGATCACGTCCTTGCCGGCGTGTTCGGTGTTGATGCGCTCGATCGCGCCGCGCACGCGGTCGTAGAGATCCATGAAACTTTCGCCGCCGGGCGCGGGCACGTCGATCGGCGCGAACCAGTGGCTGCCGAGCGGCAGGCTGGCCAGGAACGCGGCGCGGTTCATGCCCTGCCATTCGCCGAGATGCTGCTCGGCAAAAGCGGCTTCGTGCGGCATGACAGCGGGTTTCGGAAACCCCGCGGCCCAGATCGCGTCGGCGGTTTGATGCGTGCGCTTCAGGCTGCTCGCAACCCACACCGCGTTGCGCGGCAGGATCTTTCCGACCGCGGCGAACACCACGCGATCGCTGGTGTCGCAGCCGAGGTCCTTCTGTCCGTAGATGCAGCCATTATCCTCGCGGACCGGCGCGTGACGCACCCACCACCATCGCGTCGCGACGACGCCGGATGAAGCAACGGATGGCTTGGCTGGATTGGACATCGCTGGGACCCTTCAATACTGTTGCGTGTCCTACGTCAGAGCACACATCGCCTCAAGTGACTTGAACGTTTGAAATCTTGTTTGAAATTCCGCAAGGCGGCAAGCGCCTACAATAACGCACTGCAAGGGAGAAACTCATGGGCCGCCTCGAAGGCAAATCCGTCATCATCACCGGCGCCGGCAGCGGCATCGGCCGCGCCGCCTCGCTGCTGTTCTCGAAGGAAGGCGCCAGGCTCGTGATCGTCGATCGCAGCGACAGCGTGAACGAGACCGCCAAGCTGGTCGGCAACGCCGGCGGCACCGTCGAGGCCGTGATGGCCGATGCCGGCTCGGAAAGCGACGTCAAGGCCTTCATCGACAGGGCGGTGGCCAAATACGGCAGGCTCGACGCGATCTGGGCCAATGCAGGGGTCAGCGGCGGGCTGGTGCCGCTCCCCGAGCAGACCGTGGAACAATGGCAGGAAGTCCTGCGCATCAATTTGATCGGGCCGTTTCTCGCGATCAAGCATTCGATGCCGCACATGATCAAGCAGAAGTCCGGCTCGATCGTCTGCACCGCATCGGTGGCGGGCCTGAAGGCCGGCGCCAGCGGTCACCCTTACGCGGCGAGCAAGGCCGGCGTCATCAGCCTGGTGCAGACCACGGCCTATTCGCTGTCGGGCACCGGCGTGCGCATCAACGCGGTCTGTCCCGGCCTGATCGAGACCGGCATGACAAAACCGATCTTCGACAATGCCAGGCAGCGCGGCACCGACGGCAAGATCGGCCAGCTCAATCCGTTGAAGCGCGCTGGCCAGCCGCACGAGCTGGCGGCGATGGGACTGTTCCTCGCCAGCGACGACGCGTCCTACGTCAACGGCCAGGCGATCCCGGTCGACGGCGGCCTGACCGCGTCGATGCCGTATGCGGGGAAACCGGTTTAGGCGTTTGAGGACCGTCATTGCGGGGAGCAAAGCGACGAAGATCACACACGGTCTCGCCATCTCGCGGCGCGTTTCGCCCGAGGTTTGCTGGAAACTTTTCACCCTCTCCATCAGAGGGCGCAGGGAATGCCGGGCGCCCGATGCGCCCGATAGCCGCGCGTGCAATGGGTAGTGGTAGAACGCACACGCGTTGTCAGGTCACACCGGAATCACCCGGCACTCCCCGCGCAATGGTTTACGGCTTATACGTGATCTCCCCGGTGACCGGGCTTTCTTGCCACCGTCATCCGCGCGCCTGAGCGCGAACTTGACACCAGCGTCGGGGTGTCAGAACCACACGATTTCGCCGTCCGTTTCAGGCGCCCTCGTCAGGAGCACCGTCCGCGTCCACCGCATCCCCGCCCCGCGCTGGTGACGTTGCGCAACGCCCCTCTTGATGGGACGGGATGGCCATTCATATAACCTGATTTGCATTTCGGAAAAACAGAAATATTTTTCGAAATGGGCTGGACAGAAAATCGGGTGAGCAACTGATTTGCCCGTCAGGTAGTTACACAGCCCGTCAGGCCGCGTCTGTCATCGCCTGATCACAACCCGTCGGGCGGCAGGCCGGATGCGTCGGCCGCCACCGGCCGGTGACGCTTGCGCTCGCGGTAGAAGGCATAGAGACCGGACAGCACGATGATCGAAGCGCCCGTCACCATCAAGGCATCGGGCACATCGCCGAATACCAGATAGCCGAGCAGCATCGCCCACAGCAGCGCGGAATAACGGAACGGCGCCACCGCCGAGATATCGCCCGATCGCAGCGCCATGATCACGTATTGATAGCCGATCAGGACGAGAACCGCCGCAAGGGCCAACAGACCAAGCGCTCGGCTGGACGGCTGTGTCCAGCCGCCGAGCGGAAAAAGTATGATGGCGCCCGCGGCAGTAACGGAGACGGTCGTCACAAGGGTGATGAAAAGCGATGGAATCTGCGCAGAAATTGGTCGGGTCGCAAGATCGCGTACAGCGAAAAAAATCACCGAGATCAACGCGAACAACGAAAACTGGTTGAAGCCTTCCAGCCCCGGCCGCACGATGATGAGAACGCCGACAAACCCGGCCGCGATCGCCAGCCAACGCCGCCAGCCGACAGGCTCGCCAAAAGTAAGCGCCGCGCCAAGCGTGACCGCCAATGGCAACGCCTGAAAGATCGCGGCGGTATTGGCCAGCGGCAAGTGCACAATCGCCGCCAGGAACGCCACCGTGCCGCCGACTTCGGCACCCACCCGTAGCGCGACCGGCTTCATCATCAGCGTGCGCAGCGGACGCAAGGCGTGCTGATGGAACGCGAGTGCAGCGATCAGCACTGTCGCGAACAGGCCTCGCACCAGCATCACCTCGCCGAAGTTCATCTCCGACGATACTGCCTTGGTAATGGCGTCGTTCATCGTGAAGCTCGCCATGCCCACGGCCATGAACAGGCTTCCGCGAATATTTGGGGAAAGGGCCAAGTCAATTTCCGATAGACCGCAAATCGTAGGGTGGGCGAAGGGAAGCGTGCCCACCATTTACGGCAACGCGCGGGATAGATGGTGGGCACGGCGCGAAGAGCGCGCCTTTTGCCCACCCTACGACTTTATTTCGCGCCGGCCTTCTGCGCGTATTCCCAGGAGGCCTTCGACAGCGGCACGGTGCGCGCCGCCGACTCCATGGCCTTGGCGTTCGCCGCGGTGCCGTCGCGAACACGTCCGGCGATCCCCTGGGTGATGCCGGCGAGCCGGAACAGATTGTAGGAAAAATACCAGTTGAGATCGGGCACCGCGCTGCCGGTGACGTTGCAGTAGATCTGCGCCGCCTCTTCCATGCTCGGAATGTTCAACGCCTTGAGGTCGGCATTGGCGAGGCCCGGCATGGTCCACTGCATCAACAGATAGGTGAAATCCGCCATGGGATCGCCGAGCGTCGACAGTTCCCAGTCCAGCACCGCCAGCACGCGCGGCTCGGTGGGGTGGAAAATCATATTGTCGAGCCGGTAGTCGCCATGGACGATCGACACGCGCTTCTGTTCCGGCACGGTCTTCGGCAGCCATTCGGCGAGCTTCTCGAATTCGGGAATGTGCTGGGTTTCCGACGCGCGGTATTGCTTGGTCCAGCGATCGACCTGCCGCGCGAAATAATTGCCGGGCTTGCCGAAATCGCCGAGGCCGATCGCCTGCGGATCGTAGGTGTGCAGTTTCGCAAGGGTCTCGATCTTGCTGGTGAAGATCTTGCGCCGGTCATCCGGCGTCTGGCTCGGCAGCGTCGGATCCCAGAACACCCGGCCCTCTTCCATCGACATGATGTAGAAGGCAGCACCAATCACTGCGTCGTCGGTGCACAGCGCATAGGCCTTCGCGACCGGAAAGCCCTGCTTGCTCAGCGCAGCGATGACCTTGAATTCGCGATCGACCGCGTGCGCCGACGGCAGCAATTTGCCGAACGGGCGGCGGCGCATCACATAGGATCGGCCCGGAGTGTCGAGCCGGTAGGTCGGATTGGACTGGCCACCCTTGAATTGCAGGACGGTCAGCGGCCCCTGATAGCCTTCGACATGCTCGCGCATCCAGCCGTCGAGGCGCGCTTCATCGATGCGATGCCGCTCCTCGACCGCTTTGGTGCCCGAGAATTCTTCGTCTTTCCTGACGCCGTCGGCCACGAGACGCTCCCTTGCAGGTTTCTTCCTGGATTCCTTGGGGAGCGCCGCGTGGGTACTCCCGTTAGTGCTTGGTCGGAGCGTTTGCATACTTCCGAAGTTCAAGTCTGGCAATGGCGCGGTTATGCACCTCGTCCGGACCGTCGGCCAGACGCATGGTGCGCATGGAGGCATAGTCCCGCGCCAGCCCCGCTTCGTCGGAGACACCGGCCCCGCCGTACGCCTGGATGGCGTTGTCGATGATCTTCAGCGCCATGTTGGGCGCCGCCACCTTGATCATGGCGATCTCGAGCTGCGCGGTCTTGTTGCCGACCTTGTCCATCATGTCG
>JAYSPJ010000378.1:0-4902 GCA_043722155.1 Bradyrhizobium sp. | reverse complement strand
GTAATGGGTATGCGCGCCCTGGCCATCGACGCCGAGGCCGTCGAGCGTCGCGGTATGCGGCGCGGTGAAATTGCCGTCGGAGCCGCCGCCGGTGAAGGTATCGACCAGATCGAAGCCGATTTCCCCGGCGAGCGTCCTGGCATGGTCGAAAAGTGCTGCGCCGGCATTGCCCTTCTCGTAGGGCGGCCGGTTCAATTCGCCTGACACCTTGACGCTCACGCCGTCGGTCCGCGATTTCAGATTCAGGATCCTGGCAACGAGATCGTCGGCATCCGCCATCGTCGGCACGCGAAGGTCGACCTCGGCATGGGCCTCTTCCGCAATGACGTTCGGCCTGGTGCCGCCCCTGACGACGCCGACATTGACGGTGACGCCGCGTTTCAGATCGTTCATGGCTTCCAGGGTCTGGATGATATTGGCGAGTTCGCGGATCGCACTGCGGCCGTCCTCGGGCCGGGTGCCGGCATGGGCCGGAACGCCCTTGATGGAAATATCGAACCGCGCCACGCCCTTGCGTCCGGTGACGATTTTGCCGCCGTCGCGGGCGGGCTCGGTCACCAGGACGTATTTGGCCTTGCGCCCCTCGGCTTCGATCAGGGCGCGCGAGGTCGGGCTGCCGATCTCTTCATCGGAAACATAGAGCTGGGTCACGCCGAGCGGCGGACGCTCGCCGTTGGCGCAGAGCTGCTTGAATGCGTGATAGGCGAGGTAAGCGCCACCCTTCATGTCGTAGATGCCGGGACCGAAGGCGACGTCGCCCTCGACCCTGAACGGCAGCCGCTCGATGAATCCGATGGGGTGGACCGTATCGAGATGGCTCAGCACCAGGATTCCCGGCGCGTGCTGGCCCCATGACGAACGCACCACGAGATGATCGCCGCAGCCGGAATGCCCCGCGATGCGCTCGATCGCAACCGGCAATTCGCGATAGCCGTCCGCGACCACGGTCGCGAGCTTGTTGACCTGCTCGGGCGCTTCGGTCGGCGTCTCGATCTCGACCCAGCGGCGGATGCCGTCGAGAATGGCTTTGGAATCGAAAGGATTGGCTGTGGTCGGCATAAGGGATCAACTATCGTCATTCCGGGGCGCGCGCTAGCGCGAACCCGGAATCTCCGTTCCGCATTATCTCTAGATTCCGGGTTCGCTCGTTTCACTCGCGCCCCGGAATGACAATCCGCTTCAGCGCTTGTCCGGGGCTTCGCGCGTGGCGATCTGCTCGACCAGTTCGACAATGCTGCGCCGAAGCTTGGCATCGGCGATTCGCGTGAATGCACGGGTCAACGCCAAACCTTCCGAGGTCGCCAGGAAATCGGAAACGTAGGCCGGCGAAGTCCCTTCGCTGAAGCCGCCCGTGCTCGGGGTGCCGCTGGGGCCTCCCTCGAACAGGAACGAGACCGGCACCTGCAGTATTTCGGAGATCTGCTGGATGCGGCTTGCCCCGACCCGGTTGGTGCCCTTCTCGTATTTCTGCACCTGCTGGAATGTGAGGCCCAATGCTTCGCCGAGTTTTTCCTGGCTCATGCCAAGCATGATGCGGCGCATGCGCACTCGACTGCCGACATATCTGTCAACAGGGTTGGGCGCTTTAGTCGACATTTCCAACACTCCCTGGGATTACGCCTGCAGGATGAGGCAGTGAAGTTAGGCCTCAGGCGCCAGCACCGTCAAATCTTGCTCGGAAGCGTCGGCAGGAATGCGGAAAATTCGAGCAATGAACTGACTGACTCTCGATGAGCGGGCGCAGAATGCGAATTGCCTGGTCGGTCTGTCAACTGGTGGATTTCAGCTTGACGATATTTCTGCCGGTAACCGAAACCAAGTATGAACACGCAGGAGTCAGTAAGAGCGCTTCACGACACGACGGCGAAGCACGAGGAGCAAGCCGGCGGCGACCATGACCGCGGCGGGAATATCGCCAATGCGCGCGTAAATCGTCGGTGCGATGGCGGCCGGCAGGGCGGAATCCAGCACGCCTTCGACGCCGAGACCGAGCCGTGCGATGATCCGCCCCACGGGATCGATGACCGCGGAAATGCCCGTGTTTGCTGCTCGAACCACGGGCAACCCCTGTTCGATCGCGCGAACGCGGGCCTGCCGCAGGTGCTGATAGGGGCCGGTTGAATTTCCGAACCAGCCGTCATTGGTCAGGTTGATCATCCAGCCCGGCCGATCGTCGCGCGACGCAACTTCACCGGGAAAAATCGTTTCATAGCAAATCAACGGTAGCATGCGCGGCGCGCCCGGCAGCTCCATTGGGCGGCGGCGCGCGCCCGGAATGAATCCGCCCTGAACCCTGGTGAGCTGCACGAAGCCGAGCTTTTCCATCCAGTCCTGGAACGGCAGATATTCGCCGAACGGCACCAGATGCACCTTGTCGTAGATCGACAGCACGCTGCCATCATGATCGATGACGTAGATCGAATTATAGGCGCGGGTGATACGGGCGCCCGGCGGCAAGTCGGGCGCCCGCACCGAACCGGTGATCAGGATGGTGCCCTTGGGCAACAGATCGGCGATCTGCGCCATCGCATCGGCTTCGCGCGTCAGGAAAAACGGAAACGCCGATTCCGGCCAGATCAGGATGCTGGCGTCGCGCACGCCGGTGGATTGCGGCCCGGACGCGCGGTCGGAGAGCGTCAGATATTTCTGCATCACCTCAGCCTTGGCGGCGTAATTGAATTTGACGTCCTGCTGCAGATTGGGCTGCATGATCCGCAGCTTGACCCTTGCGACGACGGCGGTCGGCTGCAGCGACAAACGCACGCCGCCGAAAATCCCCATCGCGACGAGCAGCACCAGCGCCATTGCCGGCGCGATCCACGGCCTTCGGCCGCGGGAGCTGCCATCGATCAGAGTCGCGGGGCTTGCGAAGATCGCAATGCTCAGAAACGTCAGACCCCACAGGCCGATCAGCGACGCCGTCTGCGCCAGCGCCAGCGGCTCGGTCAGCGCGTAGCCGAACGCATTCCAGGGGAAGCCTGACAGCAGCTGGCCGCGCAACCATTCGCTCACGGTCAGGGCCACTGCGAGCGCGATCACCCGTGAGCCCCCCCGGGTCCAGATCAGCCGCGCCAGCGCGAAACCAAGTGCCGTGAACAGCGCGAGATAGGCGGGCAGGCCGAGCACGGCGAAGGGCAGCAGCCAGGCGAAGGTCGGCGCATCGACCAGAAACGCGTAGCCGATCCAGTACAGGCCCGGCACGAAATAGCCGACGCCGAACCACCAGCCGGCGATCGCGGCCGCCGGCACGCCGCGCCAGCGTCCGGCGCCCGCGCCATCGATCAGCCAGACCATCACCGGAAAGGTCAGAAACAGCACCGGCCATGCATTGAACGGCGCCATCGCCAGCGCCGACAGCGCTCCCGCGACCAGCGCAATGACGGCGCGCTTCCAGCCCCATGACAGGATGATCGCAACACCGACGCCGCGGAGTTTGTCTGCTGAGATCATTGCGATCCGGCTCCATCGCCGGATCGCGGGCTCGCATTGTCGTTGGCCTGCGGCTGACCGGCCTCCGGCGTGGCGTCGCGGCGGCGGCTTTCGCGCGGCGGCCGCCCCGCGGGGCGCTCCTTGCGAGCGGCGATGCGCAGCCGCTTGACGCGCCGTGGATCGGCGTCGAGCACTTCGATCTCGAAATTGCCGGGGCCGGAAATGACTTCGCCGCGCACCGGCAGGCGGCCGACATGGGTCACGAGATAGCCGCCGAGGGTTTCCACTTCCTCCCCGGCCTCGCCGGTGACGAACTCCTCGCCGATCATCGTGCGGACGTCGTCGAGGCTGGCGCGCGCGTCGGCGATGAAGGAATTGTCCGCCTGCCGCACGATCGCCGGCGGCTCGTCGCTGTCATGCTCGTCGTCGATCTCGCCGACGATCTGCTCGACGATGTCCTCGATCGAGACCAGCCCGTCGGTGCCGCCATATTCGTCCACCACCAGCGCCAGGTGAATGCGCGAGGCCTGCATCTGCGCCAACAGATCGATCGCCCGCATCGACGGCGGCACGAACAGCAGCTTGCGGATGATGTTGGCGTCGGCGAGCGGCATCGCGAGGTTGACCGCGCGCAGATCGAGCCCGGCCGGCAAAGGTTTCTTCCGCTTGGCCTTGCTGGTATCGGGCACGCGCGCGCTGGCGGTCATGTAGGCCAGCAGGTCGCGGATGTGAACGATGCCTTCGGGATCGTCGAGGGTTTCGTTGTAAACCACCAGACGCGAATGCGCCGCGCTTTCGAACAGGCCCATCAATTCGCCGAGCGCAATGTCGCGCTTGACCGCGACGATGTCGGCGCGATGGACCATCACGTCCGCGATGCGACGCTCGTGCAGGCCGAGAATATTGCGCAGCATGGTGCGCTCGATGGCGGAAAACCCCACCTCGTCGGGCGTGGAGGCATCGAGCACGACCTGCAGATCGTCGCGGACCGATCCCGGCTTCCAGCCGAACAGCGTGCGGATGGCGCGGGTCAGCCAGTTGTCGGCGGCGGGACGCATCACTTCGCCGTCCTGCACCACCGCCGGCAGGTTGGGGGTATTGCGCGGATTGTCGTGGATCGGGTCGGAGTCCGGCATCTCAGTCCATCCGTTCCCGGTCGGCGTCGGGATCCCGATCCGCATACGGATCGGGAATGCCGAGTTGCGCCAGGACCTGCCGCTCGAGGGCTTCCATGGCTTCGGCGTCGTCGTCTTTTTCGTGGTCGTAGCCGATCAGATGCAGGAAGCCATGGATCGCCAGATGGCTGAGGTGATGATCGAACGGCTTTTGTTCGTCGTCGGCTTCCTTTCAAGTCGTCTGGTAGGCGATGGCGATGTCGCCGAGCATGCGCGGCGCATCGTCGGGGCCGGCCGGGCCGGTCGGCTGCAGCGCCGGAAACGACAGCACGTTGGTCGGCTTGTCGATGCCGCGCCA
>JAYSPJ010000377.1:0-5908 GCA_043722155.1 Bradyrhizobium sp. | reverse complement strand
TCATCGTTCTACGTCAGGCTCTGACGCGGCAATCCAGGCTTGGTGGCAGACCGCGCCATGCCACTCCTGAAATGTTGCTTGGCATAAGTGTCCATTTTGCGGACGCTGGGATGATCGGCCGTTTCCACTGCGACGAGCCGATCGTCGAGTTTAGATGGTGTTCGGGAAGAACTAACCAACGCGGCATGAATTGATCCAGAGCAAGCCGCGGCCACCCGGGCTAGCTATAAGAAATTCTCACCCGTTGCCGGCACTGCCGGCGGCCGATCCACGTCTTCCTGCAAGGCAGAATTGACCGGAGAATCGAATGGAATCCGACCCGTCGTCGCGAAAGCAGAGTATCGTGATCGGCTATATCTTTGCGGCCGGCATTGGCATGCTGCTGCTGCAATGGGCGTTGGCGGCCTACAATGAGGTCGACACCATTCCCTTCAGTCAATTCGAACAACTCGTCGCCCAAGGCAGCGTGACGGAAGTCGCCGTTGGTCAGGATACGATCCAGGGCAAATTGAAGGACAAGCTCGTCAGCGGGAAGATGGCCTTTGTCACCGCCCGCGTCGATCCTGCGCTTGCCGAAAAGCTGGCGGCAAAAGGCGTCGTGGTGACCGGCGTTCCCTCGGGCGGGCTGTTCCAGACCATTCTGTCGTGGATCGTGCCCGCGGTGATGTTCTACCTGATCTGGATCTTCCTGGGTCGCCGGCTGGCGGACCGGCAAGGCTTTGGCGGGCTGATGTCGATCGGCAAGTCGCGGGCCAAGGTCTATGTCGAAAAGGACACCAAGGTCACTTTCGCCGACGTGGCCGGCGTCGATGAAGCGAAATTCGAGCTCCAGGAAGTGGTTTCCTTTCTCAAGGATCCGAAGAGCTACGGCAGGCTTGGCGCGCATGTTCCCAAGGGCATTCTGCTGGTCGGGCCGCCGGGTACCGGCAAGACCCTGCTCGCCCGCGCTGTTGCAGGGGAGGCCGGGGTCGCGTTCTTCTCGATCTCCGGTTCGGAGTTCGTTGAAATGTTCGTGGGGGTTGGCGCCGCGCGCGTCCGCGATCTGTTTGAGCAGGCGCGCAAGGCAGCACCCTGCATCATCTTCATCGATGAACTCGATGCAGTTGGACGCAGCCGTTCGCCTGGCGCCTTCGGTGGCTACGATGAGAAGGAGCAGACCCTGCACCAGCTGCTGGCCGAACTTGACGGCTTCGACCCGAGCGTCGGCGTCATTCTGCTGGCCGCCACCAACCGGCCCGAAATCCTCGATTCTGCGCTGCTCCGGGCAGGGCGCTTCGATCGGCAGGTGCTGGTCGATCGTCCAGACCGAGGCGGCCGCGTGGCGATCCTCAAAGTGCACGTTCGCAAGATCCGCCTCGGAAAGGATGTCGATCTCGACAAGGTCGCAGGCCTCACCACCGGTTTCACCGGCGCCGACCTCGCCAATCTGATCAACGAAGCCGCCATTGCCGCGACGAGGCGCAATGCCGACGACGTCTCCTTCGACGACTTCACCGTCGCGATCGAGCGCATCGTCGCCGGGATTGAGAAAAAGAGCCGTGTGCTGAGCAAGGACGAGCGCCGCCGCGTCGCCTACCATGAGATGGGCCATGCTCTTGTCGCCGCGAGTTTGCCGGGCGTCGATCCCGTGCAGAAGGTGTCCATCATTCCCCGCGGCGTCGGCGCGCTCGGCTACACCATGCAGCGTCCGACGGAGGATCGGTTCCTGCTTGCGGCGAGCGAGCTCAAGAACCGGATCGCGGTGCTGATGGGCGGCCGTGCCTCCGAGCGACTGATCTTCGCTGGCGACATCTCAACCGGAGCTGCCGACGATCTGCAGCGCGCGACGGAGATTGCCGTGGAAATGGTGACAAAATACGGAATGGACGCAAAAGTCGGGCAGCGGACCTACGCGCCACGCCCGCAGAGCTTTCTGCCGGCCATGCAGGACATGGTTGTTGGTGCGGCAGAGGCGACGGGACGGGAGATTGATCTTGCCGTGCGCGATCTGGTCGAGGCGGGGGACGTCTGCGCACGCGAAATTCTTGAAAAACGTCGAAGCGATCTTGACGCGGGCGCAGAGCTCCTGATCGCGCGAGAGACATTGGCAGCGGAGGATTTCGAGCCGCTGCGTCCGGTCGCCGCGCGCCAAATCGAAAAAGCGACGGTGTAAAAAGCCGCGCGCTCTCTTAAATCCAAGTCGATTGCCTACGCTGTGCAGCTTATTCCTGGAAATCAATGGGACCGGAGATTTTTGGATGTCCCCCAATTATAGGGGCAGACGGTTACGCAGGTGTCCGGAAGGTTCAGGTATTCGCCGCTTTCGGTAACGGCCAAAGCAGAAGCATGAGACCTGCGGCGGCCGCGATACATGCGCCGATGCCGAAGGCGGCAGCCGGGCCGCTGGCCATCCAGAGCACGCCAGCCCCGGCGCTTGCAGCGAACGTCGCCACGCCGATGGCGACGTCGTAGATTCCGAATGCGGCGCCGCGCAGGCAATCGGGAGCGGCATCGGCGACGGCTGCCCCCAGAAGCCCCTGCGTTACTCCGAGCTGCAGGCCCCAGAGCGCGGCTCCGAGCGCCGTCAACCATATGTCGCCAGCGGCCGCCAAGACGACATCGGCGCCGATCAAGATGACCGTGCCGATCGCGAGTTGGACGCGGCGGTCGAAATGGTCCGCGAGAACGCCGAACGGATAGGCTGTCATCGAATAGACGAGGTACATCACGACCAGCATCATCGGAACGTAGGCGGCACCGATGCCGATGTCGTGCGCCTTGAGCACGAGGAACGCAGGACTGAAGCGCGCCAGAGACAAAAGGCTCGCGATCACGATCGCCCACCAGAATGGCGCCTGCAAGGCTGCGAGATCGCTGCGCCGTATCGGGAACCGCCGCTGGTCCCCGTCATGGCTGAAAGGCAATTCCTTGACGGTCACGAGCAGCACGATGATTGAAAGATAGGTCGGGATCAGTGCGATCCAGAACACCAGACGGAAATCATCGCCGCTCAGCCTCATGAGGCCGACCGCAAGCAGTGGCCCCACAACGAAACCGGTGAAGGCGAGCGCCAGGCGCAAGCCGAACCCCGATCCCCGAATCTCCGGGGCCGTCAGTCCGCTAGGAATGCATCGCGCGGAGCATCGCGAATGCCCTTGCCGAGCCGATCGATTACCCGGGCGGCCAACACGGTGGATACCGTCTCGGCAAGCGGGAACAACGTCTTGACGATTGCCGAAAGAGTATAACCAAAGACGACAAGCGGCTTGCGTCGTCCGATCCAGTCGCTCGCAGCTCCCGAAAAGATCTTCATGAAGGAGTTCGCCGCCTCTGCTATTCCTTCGATGAGGCCGACGGACGCCATGCTGGCGCCCAGCACTTTCACGAGAAAAACCGGCAGGAGGCCGTAGATCATCGCCGACGACATAGCCGTGAGCATGCTGACGCATCCAAGCGCGGCGATATTGGGCGGCAGCCGCCGCGGTATGCGCGTGTCCCGCGTGGGAATGACTGGACGAGGCACTGTCATCTCTCGTAAACGCCGACGAGGATCGCTTCGGTCAGGACATGTTTGCGCGCTTCCTGTTCGACGTTTCGGCAAGATGAGTCTTTGCGCAACGCCAGACGATCGACCGAGAGCGCAAGCAACCGGAAGTGATAATGATGAGGCCCATGGCCGCGTGGCGGGCAAGGACCGCCGTAGCCGAGCCGCTGGAAGTCGTTGATTGTCTGCTTGAAACCTTGCCTCTCGGCGTGCTGAGCGGCACTCGCCTCGATCGCCGTATGAGCGGTCGGGATGTCGTAGGCCGCCCAATGATGCCACGTGCCCGCGGGCGCATCGGGATCATCGCACAGGACGACAAAGCTTCGAGTTCGCGCTGGTGCGCCGCTCCAATTTAGGGGAGGGGACACGTCTTCGCCATCGCAGGTAAAGCGACTTGGGATCGCTGACCCGTCGGCAAAGGCAACTGAGCTTAGCTGCATGAACGATCTCCTTATGCCGCATCACAACAAAATGATGCGCCAGCTTCGACTTCAGCGGATTGATACGAGTCAATATCGCAAGGCTCGCGGTTTATGCCGCTCGGGCGTCCGTCATTTGCTGACGTCGCGGCTTGTGACGATGCGGGCTTAGTCAACTCGCCGAGGTCGGGCTCCCCGCAACTAGCCAACATGACATTTCGCACCGCATCCCGCAGTCGCAGAACCGAGGTGAAATCCGCACCCGAAGGCATCACCGACTCTCCGATCTCGACGCTGATCACAGCGCGCCGGGGGAACTATTGCTCGCCGCGCAGAATTGGCTCTAAACTCAAAAACATACGCTTTTCCGCTCGCGAGCCGGAATCCATTTCGCTTGAACACGCGCCGGTCTTGTCGCCGGTCATTCGGCTCATATCTGTGAGTTCTGTTTATCAAGTCCTCCATCATGGGACGTTCGCCCGGCGCCCGGCAAATTTGAAGCTGTTTCAGTCTCGCCGATGGATGTTCGCCTCCGCAAACCTTCAGGTGATTAATGCGCGATCCAGAAATCTCGATGTACATCAACTCGCCCGGTGGTGTGGTGACATCGGGCCTCGCGATCTACGACACGATGCAGTTCATCCGTCCGCCGGTGTCCACGCTTTGCACGGGGCAGGCGGCATCAATGGGATCGCTGCTGCTGGCCGCGGGTCACAAGGACATGCGGTTCTCGTTGCCGAATTCGCGGATCATGGTGCATCAGCCGTCCGGCGGCTTCCAGGGCCAGGCTACCGACATCATGCTGCACGCCCAGGAAATCCTGAACCTGAAGAAGCGGCTGAATGAGATTTACGTGAAGCATACCGGTCAGACCTTCAAGGCGATCGAGGATGCGCTGGAACGCGACAAATTCCTCACCGCGGAGATGGCGCGCGACTTCGGCATCGTGGACAAGGTGATCGACAAACGCTCCGAAGTGTCGACGCCAAAAACGCCGTAGTAGGTCGTCTCGACCGATATTCCCCAGATGACCACGGATCAGCATGAACGCTGGCATTCTGCTGGGTGCACGGAAGCCATAAGGCGGCGTCGGCACGGCTTCGGGCGTTGGTTGCGCCCCGGGCCATTCCCGAGAAGTCAACTCAGGGCTTAAGTCCGCGCAAAAAGGGTAAGTGAAGCGAAGGCCATGCTGGTGATGCTCTGCGTCATGCACGGTCTTGTTGTCAGCCCGGCCACGACGACAATGAGTTTTGCTTCAATAAAAAGGCCCGGCATTGCTGCCGGGCCTTTCTGATTGATGGGTGCGGAACGGTTGGGCTTAGAAGTCCATGCCACCCATGCCGCCGCCGGGGGGCATGCCGCCGCCACCGCCGCCGCTCTTCTTCGGCACTTCGGCCACCATGGCTTCCGTGGTGATCAGGAGAGCCGCGACGGATGCCGCGTTCTGGATCGCCACACGCACGACCTTGGTCGGGTCGATAATGCCCTTCGAGATCAGGTTGACGTATTCGCCGGTCTGTGAGTCGAAGCCGTAGGAGTACTGATCCTTTTCGAGGATCTTGCCAACGATCACCGAGCCATCCTCGCCCGCATTGATAGCGATCTGGCGCGCCGGCGCGGAAAGCGCCTTGCGGACGATCTCGACGCCGGTCTTCTGGTCGTCGTTCTTGGTGCGAAGCCCCTTGAGGTGCTGAGAGGCACGCAGCAGGGCGACGCCGCCGCCCGGTACGATGCCTTCTTCAACCGCCGCACGGGTCGCATGCATCGCGTCATCAACGCGATCCTTGCGCTCCTTGACCTCGACCTCGGTCGCGCCGCCGACGCGGATCACCGCGACGCCGCCTGAGAGCTTGGCCAGACGCTCCTGCAGCTTCTCACGGTCGTAGTCCGAGGTGGTTTCCTCGATCTGCGCCTTGATCTGATGCACGCGCGCCTCGATGTCGGCCTTCTTGCCGGCCCCGCTGAC
>JAYSPJ010000376.1:0-6460 GCA_043722155.1 Bradyrhizobium sp. | reverse complement strand
TAGCCGTCACCCTTGGGCTGCTTCTCGCGGACCGTGCCATGCGTCGTGATGATTTCGTCGGCAAGAGTCGATGCGACATATTTGCACATCACGCGAGCGCCCCTGAACATCTCCACGCCGAAGTGGTTGACGCACATTTCCGCAAGATAGGCCGAGGTCATTTCGCCGGTCTGGATCGGCGACGGAAGTCCGGTCGAACGCGCGTAGGTCGGGTCCCAATGATTGGGATTGAACCGGCCCCACAAGCGCGAGCCCATTAGCTGGATGAGCGCCTTTTTCTTGATCGGCGCAAGCTCATATCCGACCGGCGTATCGCGGGTGACGAGATAGGGATTAACCTGCTCGGCGATGTCAGTCATTCAGCATTCCTTTGCGATCCTCTTCGGGGCCTGCGGACGAGCTGCTTGAGCGGGTCAAGCGGCTGTCGGCATTTCGGCCGGCGACGCGACCGTATAACGGCCATCGACATAGATCAGCGGATCGACCTCTCCATGGCTCAGCACATCGACCACTTCGCCGATGAAGATCCCGTGCGTGCCATAATCGACATGGCGATCGTTGCGGCACAGGAAGCTTGCCTGCGCATCCTCGAGATAGGGAGGGCCGAGCGAACTTCGCGACCATTGCCCCAGCTCGAAGCGCGCCTCGCCCTTGAGCTTGCCGCTGCACGCCGCCGAAACCGTTTCGTGCGAACTGTGCAGGATGTTGACCGCGAAGTTCGCTCCGGTCGACAGCGGTGCATAAAGCGAGGCGGTGCGATTGACGCAGATCAGCAGCGACGGCGGCTCGATGCACAGCTCGCTGACCGCGGTCGCCGCCATCGCGAACCGCGTCCCCTCGTGCTCGCAGGTAATGACAACGACGGCCTTGGCGAGCCGCCGCAGCGCGTCACGCATCCGCATCGGGAGCGTCATCGTGTCGTCGGATGAAACTGCACTCATCAGCCAACCACCGCTTTCAGGTCCACGTCCATCATCGCCGGCCGGGTTTTCTCGAAAGACTCCCGGGTCTCCAGCGCGCCGGTGTAGGCTACCAGATTGGGATGGTTTGTCTGCCAGTCCAAGACATCGAGTGGTTTCACGAACTTGTTGTTGATCAGGAATCCGATCACCAGCAAGGTTGTGCCGACAGCAATGTCGCCAAGCGACAGAAATTGCCCTGCTCCGGGGCGGCGGGCACCAACCTCGCGATCGATCGCGGCCAGCGCGCCGCTTACCTTGCGTGATTGCCGCTCGATCCAGGCCGCGCCCGGATCGGGCCGCTGCAGTTCGAAGGTAATCGAATGAATCGCTTCCATCAGCCGCTCGCCGAGCATTTTGAGCCGGCGCTCGGCGATAATCGCCTGGGTTGACGATGGCATGAGCGGCGGTTCGGGATAGGCCAGTTCGATCCAGTCGAGGATGAAGCTGGAATCGTAGACCGTCTCGCCACTATCGAGGATCAAGATCGGCAATTGCTCGAGCGGGCTGTACTGGGGCGTGCAGGTGCCGTCCCCCCACGGCATGTCATAGGTCACGTCGTAGGGGATCTGCTTCTCGATCAGCGCGATCGCGGCCTTGCGTCCGTAGGGGCTTGGCCGGGCATTGATCAAGCGGATCGTCATCAAAGTTACTCCCTTGGGATGCGCCAGGCCGGAGGGGCGGTCCCCCCGGCCAGTGCAACGCTCACCCCGGATCGCGCACCGCGACTAACTGACTAGAAGCGGTAACCCGCCTGCACCAGGAACGTGCGCGGCGCACCGGGCACCGCCGCGTTCAAGGCGAACACGCTCTCGAACGGCAGTCCGCCGACGTAATACACCCGGTTGAAAGCATTTTTGAGGTTGGCCGAAATCGACCACCCGCGAGTCTTGTCCTCAACCGCAACACGGAAGTCGACCAGCGTGTAGCCGGGGATCACCGCGCCCGGATTCAGGGCCGCCTGGGCGGAGCTGAAAAAGGTCTTCGACTGATGATAGACGTCGCCGCGAAGTGAGGCCGACAAGCCTCCCCCAATCGGCGCGCTTAGCTCTGCGAAGGCCGTTCCCGAGAATTTGGGAAGGTCGGGATAGGGTCCGAACGCCACTGGCGCACCCCCGCCGACGCGCACCAGATTGTCGGTGAAGCGACCATTGGCGTAGTTGACGCTGCCGCCCAGATTTAGCCATTTGCTCGGCGTATAGGTCGCATCGACCTCGACCCCGGTGATCTTCGCCTTGGGTACGTTGACGGTAATCGCCGACGGGCCGGGGCCGATGATCGCGTAGGTGACACGCTGAATATTCTTAACCCACAGATTATACGCGGCGATATTCAGGCGAAGGGGCGCCCCGGCAATGCTGCCGCGATATTTGGCGCCGATTTCGACGTCGGTCGCTGTCTCCGCTTTATACTCGCTGCCGCCTTCGTTGCCGAAACCCCGGAAAGGGGGGGCGATCGAGTTGAAGCCACCGCTGCGGAAGCTGTGCCGGGACACAATGTACAGTAGGACGCTGCTGAGCTGCTCCTGGAGGCCGAGCTGCCAGCTGTACTTCTTGAACTGAGCCGTCTCCGGCCCAAGCACATAGTTCGGAGCCGGATTCGTCGCGTAAACGTCGTCCGGCTGCCGGACGAGCCGGATCTTCTCGTTCGTGTAGCGGATCCCGGCCGTTGCGCTCAGACCCGACAGACCGGTCAGGCCGCTGAGGTCATACGTCCCCTGCGCATAAGGCGCGACAGTCTTGTTGGTCGTAATCGTATGGTTGAACTGGTCGACAAGGCCGAATGGTTGCAGGTCGAAAATGAGGCTCTCGGAGAAATAGTCGAGCTTTTCATCCGAGAAATAAATGCCGGTGACATAGGACAGCGGCCCGGTCTTGCCGATCAGTTGAAGCTCTTCCGAAATTTGCCGAAGATTGGTCTTCAGACCTTTCGGGCCGAGCGTGTCGATCCCGTACGGTGAGCCGTCAAATTCGGCGCGGTCAAATGCCTTGATCTTGGTGTAGCCGAACACATTCTTGATCTGCATGTTGGTTGCGACGTCGAGGGTCGTGATGTTCGACACGACCAGATTGTTGGCGCGATGCTGGTTGGCGCCATCGACGTCGATCAGGAACGGGCCGCGCGCCTTCTGCTTGGCGGTGAACGCGATGATCCCGGCAGGATCTGCTCCCGGGTGCAACGCGAGATACGCGGCCCAAGCGCCTGGAACGCCAATGGCCGAATCGAGCGCTGGACTGAACAGTACGTTGGCCGGAACCGGAGCGATTGTCGCACCCGGACCCTGCTGGCCCGGCGCGAAAATCGAGTAAATGACGTTGCTGGTGCTCGACCCGCCCGAATGGAGATAATCGACGACCGTCGTGTTGGTGAGCCCCGGCGCGGGCTTGAGCAGGAGCGTGCCGCGCACCGCCTCGCGACGAACATCGCCGACCCGCTGATTGTTGAACAGGTTGAACTGGAAGCCGTTACGCCGCTCGATCAGGCCGGCAATGCGCAGCAGGGCAGTATCGCCGATCAGCGGCAGGTTGATGGCGCCTTCAAGCTCGCGCATATGATAATTGCCGAGGCGCCCACTGATGTAGCCGCCAAACTTATTTTCTGGACGGGCCGAGGTCACCAGCACCGCACCCCCGGTCGCGTTGCGCCCGAACAGCGTACCCTGCGGACCCTTGAGCACCTGCACCGACTGGAGGTCGTAAAACGCACCAGAGCCGGCGCCGCCGACCTGGATTTCATCGAAATAGGGCAGGACGCCGGGACGAACGCTGCTGAACGGATCGAGCGACTGGCCGCGAATCGCATAGTTTAGCTGGTCCGAGCTTTGCGATGCCTTGACCTGAAGGCCCGGCACAGCCGACTGGAGGTCGGCCTGCGACGTAATGACTTTCTTCTGGAGCGCTTCGCTGCCGACGACGGAAACGGCGACCGGCGTGCGCTGAAGGCTTTCCGAGCGGCGCTGGGCGGTGACGATGATGTCGCCGGTCCCGACCTCCTTCGGGAGCGGGGTCGCCGGGGCGCCGGGTTCGGCAGGAAGACTGACCGGAGCGGGCTGGTTGACAGCGCCGGGCGAAGCCGCGTCCGTGGTCTGACCGAACGCGGCCGTGCAGTGCAGCGTTGCCAGAACAGTGGCGACCGAACCGAAGATTCGTGATTGGCGCGTCATCGCAAGCATCCCCTGATTTGAGCCTGATCGGGCCCTAAAACGGACTTTGATTAAGACCTTGCCGCGCAAGCTAAACCCTCGGACGTATTCAACAATAGAATAAATTGAATACACTCATCAGTTTCGGGTAATAAACCGCCTGGCGAGCAGTCGCCCCGCACGGCGCCGTGACGGCGAGTGCGCTCGTCATCGCGATGCGCTCAGACAGGGTCCCAAGTGAACACGTCCTGCGAGCGGTCGAGCGGATAGAAGCTGCCGCGCATCGCCGGCATGGCATGGTTCGCGATGGTCTCGGCGGTCCACCCGTCGCTGCGGTGCATGCCGCGCAGCGGGCGGCTCTGGCTCATCAGGAAAATCTCGTTCGCGCGAACGGCGAAAATCTGGCCCGAGACGTCCGTCGCCTGATCGCTGGTCAGGAAGGCGGCGAGGGGAGCAACTTTCGCCGGGTCCATCACCTTCAATCGCTCGACCCGCGCGCGCTGCTCGTCCGTCTCGGTCGGCATCGACCCGATCATCCGGCTGAAGGCGAACGGCGAGATGCAGTTGGAGCGGACGCCGTAACGCGCCATGTCCATCGCGATCGACTTCGACAGCGCGACCATCCCGAGCTTGGCCGCCGAATAATTGGCCTGACCGAAATTGCCGATCAGCCCCGATGTCGAGACCATGTGGACGTAGGTTCCGCCGCTCTGCGCGCGGAACAGCGTTGCGGCGGCGCGCGACACATAGAAGCTGCCGTTGAGGTGAATGTCGATCACCGCGCGCCACTCTTCGGGATCCATATTGTGGAAGAAGCGGTCGCGCAGGATGCCGGCGTTGTTGACCACCCCGTCGAGCCGCCCGAAGCGATCGATCGCGGTGGCGATGATAGCCTGGGCCGACTCCCATTGCGCGACACTGTGCGTGTCTGCGATTGCCGATCCGCCTGCGGCCACGATCTCATCGACGACTTGCTGGGCTGGCTCGGTACTGGTGCCCTCACCCCCAATCGACGTGCCGATATCATTGACCACGACCGCCGCGCCGAGCCGACCCAGTTCGAGCGCGATCTCGCGTCCGATCCCGCGACCGGCGCCGGTGACGATGACGACCTTGTCTTGCAACATGGAAGAAAGCTCCTCGTTATTCGCCATCGGGTTGCGGCCGCAGGTGCTGCGTCGCCGCCTCCTCCGCCTGCAGCCAGATCTGGCGCGCGATCGGATTGCGTGCTTCCTCGAGAATGTGACCGACCAGCCCGACGGCGCGCGCCATGACCCCAATTCCCCGGCACACGCGCCAGTCGAAGCCCATTTCGCAGCACAGCGCGCCGAGGACGCCGGTCGCGTTGACGGGAAGCGACTTGCCCTTGCGCCGCTCGGCCTCTGCGGCGACTTCCTGGACTAACGCCACATAAGGGCCATTGAAGCCGGTCTCGGCAGCAAGCTCGATGAGCCGCGGCGTGCGGGGGTCGATCGGCTTGTGGAACGGATGGCCGATACCCGGCAGTATCGTCCGCTCGTCGGAGAATTTCTGAACGATCGTCCCGGCCAGGGCGGCGAAGTCGGCGGCGGGATCGGGTCGAGGCATCGCCTCATAGAGCATCCGTGCAGTCCCTTCGGTGCTGCCGACGAAGACACTGCCTAGCCCGGACAGCCCTGCCGCAACCGCCGCCTGCATTGCTTCGGGCGCACCGAGATAGGTCAGCCGCGCCGCGATCGTGCTGGGCGTCAGGCCATGTTCGACCAGCGTCACCAGCATCGCGTTGAACATTCGCGATTCATTCGCGTTGGGAATGCGCTGCGTGATTTCGAGGAACGCCATGTCACCAAAGCTGACGTGGCCGAGAATTTCGGTGGGCAGGTCGCGGCCGAACGCGGTGATCGAATCCAGCGCGCTCCACGCAATGTCGGTTCTAATCGAATGCATTTCAGATCCTTGTGAAGATCAAGACCAGAACAGCCGCTGCGCATTGCCGAACAGGAACTTCTCCGCCCGCTCGGCCTCGAGCGGCATGGCGCGGGCGTCGCGAACCACGGTCGCGAGATCGAGCAGTGGATAGTCCGAGGCGAAAATCGTCTTGTCGCAGCCTCTCACCCCGTGCCATTTGCCGGCGAGAAATTGTTTGAGCGCATCGGGATAGGCCTTTGGCGACCAAGCCGAAGTGCAGATGTAGAAATGCTCGTGCCGAGCGGCCAGCCGGACGGCCATCTCGGTCCATGGATCGCCGATATGATGCGCAATGATCCTGAGGTCGGGGAAAGCGAGCGCAACCTCGTCGAGGTGGGCGGGATTGTTGAGGTCCATCGGCCATAGCGGTCCCGGCGCCCCGACATAGGTAAACAGCGGCAGCGCGAGTTCG
>JAYSPJ010000375.1:0-2751 GCA_043722155.1 Bradyrhizobium sp. | reverse complement strand
GAAAGTGAAGCGTATGAATACCGCACGCATTGTGGTGCTGACGATCGCTGTCGGAGCCGGAGGCGTGGCCGCATATCTTGCGAGCGGATCCGACAAGGGGTCGCCGCCGGCCGAACCGGTCGCCCAGATGCCGACGGTCGACGTTCTCGTCGCCAAGTCCGACATAGGCCTTGGCCAGTCGCTCAAGCCCGACGATCTGCAATGGCAGACATGGCCGGCCTCGTCGACCAGCAACAGCTTTATTCGCCGCGGCGAACGCCCTGACGCCACCGCGCAGGTGGCGGGCTCGATCGCGCGCGCACCTTTCATCGCCGGCGAACCGATCCGCGATCAGAAGCTGGTCAGGGCCGACGGATCCGGCTTCATGGCGGCGATCCTGCCCACCGGGATGCGCGCCATTTCCACCGAAATATCGCCGGAGACCGGCGCGGGCGGCTTCATCCTGCCGAACGACCGCGTCGACGTGATCCTTTCCAAGCGCGAAAAGAATCCCGACCGCAGCGGACCCGACGTCATCAACTCCGAAATCATCCTGACCAATGTTCGCGTGCTCGCGATCGACCAGGCGCCGAAGGAAAAGGACGGCCAGAACGCCGTGGTCGGCAAGACCGTCACGCTCGAGCTGAAGCCGGAGCAGGCCGAGACGCTGGCACGCGCGCGCCAGACCGGCACGCTGGCGCTGGCGCTGCGCAGCATCGCCGATCTCAACATGGTCGACAATCGAACCGACGATCAAGCTCCCAAGCGTGGCGACAGCGTCAACGTAGTTCGCTACGGCGTCTCCAGCCCGACGACGATGCAGAAGTGACCGAGAGGACGCGCGAAATGAAGTACAGGGGAAATCAGCCGGTGATGCGGACCTTGATGGTCCGCGCCCTGTCGTTTTCGGCTGTCGCGGCGATGATGTTCAATCAGGCTTTGACGCCGGTGCTGGCGAGCGACTATCGCGTCGCGGCGCCGGTTGCCTCCGACGGCCAGATGAACGCGCGCTTTCTCGCGCTCGGCATCGGAAAATCCGTCGTGATCGACCTGCCGCGCGACATCAAGGACGTGCTGGTCGCGGATCCCAAAATCGCCAACGCCGTCGTCCGCTCCTCGCAGCGCGCCTATATCATCGGCGCCGCGGTCGGCCAGACCAACATCGTGTTCTTCGATTCCGCGGGTCAGCAGATCGCCGCCTACGATATCGCCGTCAAGCGCGACCTCAACGGCTTGCGCGCCGCGCTGAAGAGCACCCTGCCCAATGCCGACATCCAGATCGAAGGCGTCGGCGATGGCGTCATGCTGTCCGGTACGGCGGCAACCCCGATCGAGGCCCAGCAGGCCGGTGATCTCGCCGCGCGCCTGGCGGGCGGCGCCGAGAAGGTGGTCAACTCGATCGCCGTGCGCGGCCGCGACCAGGTGATGCTGAAGGTCACCGTCGCCGAAGTCGCGCGCAATATCATCAAACAGCTCGGCATCGACCTCACCGGAACCCTGAACTACGGCACCGCGGTCGTGAACTTCAACAATTCCAACCCCTTCAGCGCGTATGGCCGCGCGCTGGTCGCCGGCAACGGCAGCTCCGCGGCGTTCGGCTCGCCGGCGTCGGTGACGGCTACCCTCCGCGCAATGGAAAGCGCCGGCGTGGTACGCACGCTGGCCGAACCGAACCTGACCGCGATTTCCGGCGAGTCCGCCACCTTCATCGCCGGCGGCGAATTTCCGGTCCCGGCGGGTTACAGCTGCGACCCCATTACCCGCGTCTGCAACACCCAGATCAGCTTCAAGAAATTCGGCATCTCGCTCAACTTCACACCGGTGGTCATGACCGAGGGCCGTATCAGCCTGCGGGTGATGACCGAGGTTTCCGAACTGTCGAATGAAAACGCCATTACGCTGAGCCAGGGCTCCGGCAATACGCTGACGGTCCCCTCGATCAAGACCCGCCGCGCGGAAACGACGCTGGAAATTCCCTCGGGCGGCGCGATGGCGATGGCGGGCCTGATCCAGGAACAGACCAAGCAGGCCATCAACGGGCTGCCGGGCCTCGCGCAGCTGCCGGTGCTCGGAACGCTGTTCCGCAGCCGCGACTACGTCAACAGCCAGACCGAATTGATGGTGCTGGTAACGCCCTTCATCGTGCGCGCGGTGGCGCAGAAGGACCTGTCGAGGCCGGATGACGGATTTGCCAATGCGTCGGATCCGCAGGCCGATCTGCTGGGCAGCATCAATCGCATCTACGGCGTTCCGGGCCGCGTCGAACCGGCACGAAATAATTATCGCGGCACCTACGGCTTTATTACGGACTGAGGCGGGACGAGGACGAAGACGATGACAATCAAACTACCCCTCGATCGCAGTCGCGCTTTCCGCCTGACGGGAGCGCTTGTCGGTCTGGCCGTCGCGTTGGGTGCCTGCAAGCACACCGACGAGGCCGTCGTGGCCGAGAGCTTTCCCAACGATTATCGCCAGCGCCATCCGATCGCCATCGAGGAAGCCAACCGCTCGGTCGTGATCTTCGTCGGGCAGGCGCGGGGCGGACTTTCCGCCGCGCAGCGCGCCGACGTGATCGGGCTGGCGCAAGTCTGGCTGCGCGAGGGCACCGGCGCCATCACCGCCGACGTGCCGGTCGACACGCCGAATGCGCGCGCGGCCGCCGACTCGTTCCGCGAAATT
Organism: Bradyrhizobium sp.; assembly: GCA_043722155.1. GTDB lineage: Bacteria > Pseudomonadota > Alphaproteobacteria > Rhizobiales > Xanthobacteraceae > Bradyrhizobium. Next base: position 93 of record JAYSPJ010000375.1, on the reverse strand, counting down.
CAGGCAACGCTGGCTGCCGCCGGCGTGCCGCCGCGCGGGGTCGTTGCCCGCCGCTACAAGCCGGAAGATCCGCGCACGATGGCGACGATCCGG
>JAYSPJ010000374.1:0-2559 GCA_043722155.1 Bradyrhizobium sp. | reverse complement strand
TGTTCGAAAAGCGCATGGACGGTTTCTCCATCGCCTTTCACATGCTGAGCCACGCCAAGATCGGCACGTCGACGATCCAGAGCCGCGCCACCGCCGGCGTGGCCGGCGCCACCTATATCTTCTGCCTGCCGGGATCGCCGGGCGCCTGCCGCGACGGCTGGGACGGCATTCTGGCCCCGCAACTCGATTACCGCACGCGGCCGTGCAACTTTGTCGAGATCATGCCGCGGCTGGATGAGCATTTGCGGCGGCCGAAGGCCAAGGGCGCGTCGGTTTAACCCGTCATTCCGGGGCGCGTCGCAGACGCGAACCCGGAATCTCGAAGGACAAATTAAAGCTCGCGCTCCCAGGTCTCGCCGATCAGGCTCTGGCCGAAACTGCGGTGCGGCTCGGTGGCCACCAGCACGAAGCCGGTGTCCTGATAGATCTTGCGAGCGGCGACCAGAATGCTCTGGGTCCACAGCGTGATCTTGCGATAGCCGCAGGCCTGCGCGAAGGCGATGCATTCTCCGATCAGCCGCCGGCCGAGCCCCTGTCCGCGCCCGGCCGGATCGACCAGCAGCAGCCGCAGTTTGGCGACATCGTCGCTGTGCCTGACCAGAAATACCGAGCCGACCTGGGCGCCATCGATGTCGGCGATCCAGCAGCGTTCGCGCGAGGCGTCGAACGAGGCCAGGAATTTCCCCGCGATCTCCGCCACCAGGCCTTCGAACGAGGCGTCGAAACCGTATTCGCGGGCATAGAGCGCGCCGTGGCTCTGTACTACCCATCCCATATCGCCCGGCCGGGGATCGCGCAGGATCGCGGGCGGAGGTGATGGGCGTGATTCGCCGAGCAGCCGTTCGATCGCGGCCATCGCCCCGATCAAACGCTGGCTGTCGCCGCGCGGCAATGCGGCGAGCATGGCCGCGACGTCGTCCTGCGAACTGCGCTCGAGCCTGGCGAAGGCCTGACGTCCCCTGGCGGTCAGGCCGAGCCGGTATTGCCGGTGGTCCGACGGCAACGGCTTGCGGGTGATCAATCCGTCTTCGTCGAATTTCTGGACGATCCGGCTGAGGTAGCCGGGATCGAGGCCGAGCTCGACCCCGATCTCCTTGGCGGCTGCGTTTTCCCGGTGCGCGAGTTCGTACAGCACCCGCGCCTCGCTCAGCGAGAACGGGCTTTTCAGCAGCTGCTGATCGAGCACGCCGAGCTTGCGGGTATAGAACCGGTTGAACGCACGGACCGCTGAAATCTGCCCGTCGGTATCGTCTGGAGACATCGCGACCTCGATACTTGCCATTGTCAACTAATTATTTGACTTCGGCAAGTATATTGGCGCTACGCCACCATGATCCGGCTGCGCAGCAGCGTGCGCGAGGAGCGGCCGAGCCGGCGCAGCAGCCTTGCCTCGGAGCGGCGGGCGTCCGGCGCGTAGCCGCCGAGCCGGTCGTAATGATCGCGCGCGATCAGCAACCCCTGTTCCGCCGATGGCCCGGCGATCATCCGCGCGATGAATTTGAGCCCGTCGCGCAGCCGCGTATCGGCGTAGGGCGAGCGGGCATAGCGGAAGATCCCGGCGCGGGGGCGGCCGCTGTTCGAGACGCCCTGGATGAACTGGGTGGTTTCCTCGATCCAGCCCGTGTCGAGCACCGCGCCGGCATGCAGGAACATCAGCCAGGGCGAGCGCGCCTGCCGGGCGCCGGCCGCCAGCGCCGCCGCATGCGATCCCTGAAAGGCCAGGAAGCGGCAGCCCGCGACATCGGCAACGCGCTCGATCACCCCGGTGCCGGCCCGGTCGACCAGCAGCACCTCGCGCACCACGCCGGCGGCGGCGCCCGGCACCAGTGCGGCAAGGGTGGCCACGGCGGGCTGTTCGACGCCGTCGGTCGGGATGATGACGCTCAGCATGCGGTGCGGTGCCTCGAAGGAGGGGAAAACGCCGCACTGTTATCACCTTGTCACACTCAAATCAGCCTGCGGCTTGCAGCTTTTTGCGGCAGCCGCCAATCGTGCGGCGTTCCGGCGCCGTCGCTTGTTGGCTGTGGACGACCGGATTTAATGTTCTTGATTTGTTCTAGGTGGCTGCTATGTTTGTTTCATGAGCCGAGCATCCTCACATGCCCTCAAGCACCCGCCGGTCACGGCGCCCTCCGAGCCGGCGGGTGTACCTTCTCCTTTTCCGGAGCTCGCGGTTGCGATCGAGCGCGAGCGGCGGCGTGGCCGCGGCGCGCAATCCAACGACTCGGGCCGCTTCGAGGCCGAGGCGCGGGTCGCCTTCGACGACGGCTGGCAGAGCCTCGACGACCTGCCGCCGTTCAAGACCACCGTCGCACTCGATACCGCGCGGAAAGTCATCACCCGCAACGATTCGCCCGATATCGGCTTCGACCGCTCCATCAATCCTTACCGGGGCTGCGAGCACGGCTGCGTCTACTGTTTTGCCAGGCCGACCCATGCCTATCTCGGTCTGTCGCCCGGGCTCGACTTCGAATCGAAACTGTTTGCAAAACCCGACGCGCCGCAGCTCCTGGAAAAGGAACTGGCGGCGCAGGATTACGAACCGCGCATGATCGCGAT
>JAYSPJ010000373.1:0-2738 GCA_043722155.1 Bradyrhizobium sp. | reverse complement strand
GCCCAAAAGTCGCGGTCGGGATCAGCGAGCGAGCGCGAGCATTCGGTTCCCCAAGGTCAAGGACCTCAGCGTGCTCCAAGTGCGCCAAGCCCTAAAAAGGCGGCGGACAGGAACGAGCCCGGCAGAGGCTTAGTGCGGCTTCAACGCGCCAAGTATCGCTTCAATGGCTAGACCGATACCAAGAAGCTTCCGGTCCGTGCCGGCTGGGCCATCCAATTCAATAGCGACTGGCAGCCCGTCGGCCAGCCCTGCAGGAAGGACTAGTCCAGGCAAACCTGCTGTGCTGCCCGGCGCAATATTTCGGCCCATTGCTGCCGAAAATGCCACGTCTTCTTCGCCGATGCGGAGCATCCCATCGGCGCCGATCGGTACCGCAGCCACCATAGTCGCGGGCAGTAGCATGGCATCGATCCGGTGCTCGGCGAACCAAAGACTCAATAATGATCGCAGCGCGGGCAAATGTATGTCCCGCGCCGCAAGGTAAGCGTCTTCAGAAATAGCTTGCGGGGCGCCCGGCAGCGCAATGTCCTGTAGCACCGCTCGCACATCGAGGCTTACGCCGGCTAGCAACTCATCGAAACTCAGGTCTGCCCCGGATTGCTTTAACCAATGGGTGAGCGACGGCACCACATCATGGGCTTGAACTGGCAACGTGATAAGCTCGATGAGCTCGCTCAGCCCAGGTATTTCGGCCTCGATGATCTGTACCCCGACATCGGCCAAGCGTTGCAGCACATCTTCGACCACCCTCGCAACCGCCGGATCAAGCCCCGCGAAGTAGTATTCGCGGGCGATTCCCAGTCGCAAACCATCGAGCGCGGGCACCACAAGCGGCGCATGATCGCCTGTCATTACGGCATCGAACAGCGCGAGGTCGACGACGTGCCGAGCATGTGGTCCGATCTGGTCAAAGAGGCTGCTGATCGGAGCACAGCCATCGTTCGGGTACCGCCCGGTTGTCGGGCGGAAACCCACGATCCCGCATAGCGCGGCCGGCACACGAACTGAACCCTGCGTGTCTTCGGCCACTCCAAGCGGCGCCATGCCAGCTGCTACCGCCGCTGCGGTGCCCCCGCTGCTTCCACCGGGAATCCGCGACACGTCCCAGGGATTGTGCACCGATCCGTAGGCCATGTTGCTGCTGGTCCAGCCGAAAGAAAGCTCATGCAAATTGGTCTTACCAAGGATGATAGCTCCCGCGTCCCGCAGGCGGGCAACGACCGTTGCGTCCGCCACCGGGCGAAATTCGCGCAGCGCTGCGGTTCCCGCTGTGGTTGGCAAGTCGGCCGTATTAATGCTGTCTTTCACAGGAATTGGCAGGCCATGTAGCGGTCCCAATGTTTCGCCAGCAGCTCGGAGCGCGTCGGCGGCCCGCGCCGCGGCGCGAACAGCTTCGGGATCAAGCGTGATGAACGCGTTGAGATCCGATCTTGCGGCGCAGCGGGCCAGCAATGCTTCCGCATAAGCGAGAGCGCTGAATCGGCCGGTACTCATCGCTGCGACCGCCTCGCGCGCTGACAGGCCGAGCATGTCTTGTGCGTCCATGGAGACGTCCTCGTGTGTTTCGGCCGGCCATAGGATCAAGCTTTGCGCCTTCAATCTCGCCGGTCGGCTGCAGCCGCTTGTCACCCTGTAGTTGCAATGGCAAGGCTTGGATAAGGAGCAAGACACACATGTCGACTTACGAGACTTTCGAAGCCGGCGACGTGTTGCTGCAGTCAGGCAAAGTATTGCCCGGCGTGCGGCTCGCGTATCGCACTCATGGACATCTCAACGCGGCCCGCGATAACGCCATTGTGTACCCGACCCATTATTCCGGCACGCATGATAGCAATGCGTGGGCGATTGGGCCGGGTATGGCTTTGGATCCGGAAAAATATTTCATCATAATACCCAACATGCTTGGCAATGGTCTCTCGTCCTCGCCTAGCAACACCCCGGCGCCTTACGATGGCCCGCGCTTTCCTTTGATAACGGTGCGCGACAACGTTTTGCTGCAGCACCGCCTCATTTCAGAATTATTTGGCATCAACACTCTCGCATTGGTTACCGGCCATTCGATGGCTGCGCAGCAAGCTTATCAATGGGCAGCCCTCTTCCCTGATATGGTGCAAAGACTTGCACCCTTTTGCGGTTCTGCGCGCACCTCTCGGCACAATTGGCTGTTCCTTGACGGCTGCAAATCTGCGCTGCTTGCCGATGCAGCCTTTGCGGGCGGTGATTACACCGCGCCGCCCGTCATAGGCATTCGTGCCTTTGCGCGGGTTTATGCCGGATGGGCCTGGTCACAAGCGTTTTTTCGTGAAATGCTGGACCGCGAACGCCTCGGCTTTGCAACCATGGATGCCTTTATCACGCACGCGTGGGAGCCTTCTTTTCTCGCGCACGACGCCAATGACCTCTTGGCGATGCTTGCTACTTGGCAAGCCGCCGACATCAGCGTCGATCCGCGTTTCGACGGTGAAATTGAAAAGGCGTTGGCGGCTATCACCGCCAAGGCTCTCGTCATGCCGTGCCGGACAGATCTTTATTTTCCCCCCGAAGACAGCGAGATCGAGGTCGCGCATATGCCGCACGCAGAATTGTGCGTTATCCCGTCGGTCTGGGGCCACATGGCGGGCGGCGGTATCAATCCCGAAGACACGCGTTTCATCAACGCTGCGCTGGAAGATTTGTTGGCACGGTGAGGCTCTGTCAGCGCAAATGTACCGACGGGCGCTAGCGAAGTACAGCGATCA
>JAYSPJ010000372.1:0-11609 GCA_043722155.1 Bradyrhizobium sp. | reverse complement strand
ATCGACGTCTCGATGCTGGAATCGATGCTCAGCCTGACGCTCAACGAATTGCAGTGGTCGCAATTCGAGGTGAAGCCGACCCAGCGTCCGATGTTCGGGCCGATCGCGACGGCGGATGGATATGTGATGGTCGCCATCGCCAGCGAAAAAACCTTCCAGAGCCTGATGAAGGTGATCGGGCATCCGGAGTGGGTCGGCGATCCGCGGTTTGCCGTGTACGCCGATCGCCGCGACAACTGGGCGAGCCTGATGGAGGGCGTCGAAGCCTGGTCGCGCGCGGTGACGACCGACAATTGCCTCACTGCGCTGAATGCCGAGGGTGTTCCGAGTTCGGCCTATCGCACGGTGGCGCAAGCGTTGGGCGATCCGCAGATCGCACATCGCGGCGCGCTGGCCGAGGTGGAGGATGGTGGCGGCACCTTCAAGGTTCTCAACCTGCCGTTCCGCATGTCCGAGGCCAGCGTCTCGGCGGGCAAGCGGATGGTGACCCTGGGTGAGCACACGGTCGCGTATCTCAGGGAGACCGGGCTTTCGGAAGACGAAATAGCGGCTTTCACGGGCAAGCGGCTGGCGAAGGCGCCGGGTTGACGTAGCGCGCCGGCCGGGAGCGCTCCGCTGGAAGATCTGCGGCTTTTCATCCGCCACCCATCTTGCGGCCTTGCCGCCGCCTGCGATTCCAGCCAATCTGCCACGCAGTCATCGTCGATCCGGAATACCGGACGACAGGTTCGAGGGAGCACCAAATGAAAGCGGCAATCCGCTCGCGCGCGCTTGCGCAAATAGTTCATGTGGCGGTATTCGGCATTGCTTTGGTTGCAAGTCCTTGGGTTGCAAGCCCCGCCAGTGCCCAAAAACAGGGCGGCAGCATCACCGTCGGCCTCGAACTCGACATCCCCGGTTTCGATCCGCTGAAGGTCGGCGTGTTCGATACGGCTGCGGGAACCGCGGCTGCGGCGATCTTCGACACGATGACCTATCTCGACGACAAGGGCGTGGCGCAGCCGAAGCTCGCGCTGTCCTGGAGTCATTCCGAAGATTTCAAGACCTGGACCTTCAAGCTGCGACCCGGCGTCAAATTTCATGATGGCACGCCTTTCAACGCCGAAGCGGCGAAAGCAAACTTCGACCGGCAGAAGGATCCGGCCAACAAGTGCCGCTGCGCCTTCTATATTTCCGGTATCAAGGACGTGCAGGCGCCGGACGAGTTGACCGTGGTCTACAATCTGAACGATCCGTCGGTAAACTTTCCGGCGATCATCACCATTCAAAGCTCGAACTGGGTCATGCAGTCGCCGACGGCGTGGAAGACCAAGGGCGACGAATACAACCGCAATCCCGTCGGCACCGGCCCGTACCTATTGAAGTCCTGGGCCGCGGGCGATCGAATGGTTCTCGAACGGAATCCGGACTACTGGAACAAGGGGCGCCCCTATCTCGACCGTCTGGTGCTGAAGCCGTTGCCGGATGCGCAGTCTCGCTTCGCCAGCCTGCAATCCGGCGAGGTGGATCTGATCTGGGACGATGAATACGACGCCGACAATATCCAGAAGGCCCAGAAGGATCCCAAGCTGACCGTGCACACGTATGCCGGGTCCGGCGCCCAAGTCTATGCCTTCAATACCAAGGTCGCGCCGTTCGACGATGTGCGCGTTCGCCAGGCCCTGGTGATGGCGCTCGATCGCAAGAAGATGTCGCAGGCGATTACCAACGGTCTGGCCCGGCCCGCCAGCAATCCCTTCGGCGACGGCTCGTGGGTCAAGTGCAAGGACGACGGCGCGCTGCCTTTCGATGTCGAAAAGGCCAAGGCGCTGATCAAGGACTACGGCAAGCCGGTTGATTTCAAGATGATCGTCACCGCGACGCCGCGCGGACGCACGGTCGGTCAGGTCCTGCAGCAATTCTGGAAGCAGGTCGGCGCCAATATGGAAATCGAACAGGTCGATCAGGCGACCGTCGTTCCTCGCGCCTTCATGCGCCAGTTCCAGCTGACGCCGTGGCGGATCGTCGATCTCGCCGATCCCGATACGCAGATGTATGCCAATTTCCGAACCGGCAGCCCGGTGGCGCTGGCCAATTATTCAAATCCGGAACTCGACATGCTGCTGGAGCGTGCGCGGGTCACGGCGGATCAGGCCAAGCGGATCGAGGATTACTGCGCCGTCAGCCGGCACGTCAACCAACAAGCGATCTGGTTCTGGACCTTCCAGAACACCTATTACGCGCTATCCAGCGCGAAGCTCAAAGGCCTGCCGAAGATCTATAGCGGGGTGATCGACGTATCCGGCGTCTGGATGGAATAACCGTTCATGCTGGGCTTTGTTGCTCGAAGGCTCCTGTATCTGGTGCCGGTTCTGCTTGCGGTATCGCTGCTGACATTTCTCATCGCGTCGCTGCTGCCGGGCGATCTCGCTTACACGATCCTCGGCGACCAGGCGACGCCGGAGAAGGTGGCGGCGCTGCGCCATGACATGGGGCTCGATCAGCCGATCTGGTGGCGTTACCTGTCCTGGCTCGGTAACGTGCTGCAGGGCGATTTTGGACGATCGTTCCGCACCGGGCAGACCGTGCTGCAGGCGGTGGCGGAACGGCTGCCGGTGTCGCTGGAGCTGATGCTCCTTGCCCAGCTCGGTGCATTGACGATCGGCATTCCGCTGGCGATCGCCTGCGCGGTGCGCAGCGGCAGCGCCTTCGACCGTTTCATGACCGGCAGCGCCTTCAGCATGCTTTCGGTGCCGGCATTCCTCTCGGCGATCCTGCTGATCTATTTGTTCGCGGTCGAGCTTCGGCGGCTGCCGGCGACCGGCTACATACCATTCCACGAGGACCCGATCGGGAATCTGCGCTGCTTCCTGCTGCCGGCGCTGACGCTGGCGCTCGGCGAATGGCCGGTGCTGATGCGCGTGCTGCGTTCCGACATGATCGCGACCCTGCAGGAGGATTATATCGCGATGGCGCGCGCCAAGGGCCTGAAGCCGTCGCGCATCCTGCTGGTCCATGCCTTGAAGCCCTCGTCGCTGACGCTGGTGACCGTGACCGGCATCAATATCGGCCGCCTGATCGGCGGCACGGTGATCGTCGAATCGATTTTCGCGCTGCCGGGGATCGGTCGGCTGCTGCTCAGCGCCATCTTCACCCGCGACCTGATCATCCTGCAGGGCGTGGTGCTGATCGTTGCCCTTGGCTACGTGCTGATCAATTTCATTGTCGACATGCTCTACGCCGTCCTCGATCCCAGGATTCGTCATGGCCACGCTTGAGCTCGGCATCGACCAGGACGTTGCCGCCAGCCCGGACCGGCGGACGCGCCGGCTGGGGCTGCTGTTCTGGATGGCGATCGGATGGATGACCTTCGTGTTTGTGCTTGCCGGATTTGCCGACCTGTTGCCATTGCCGAGCCCGTTCGACATGGACATGCTGGAGCGCCGTGCGCCGATGTCGGCCCAGCACTGGCTTGGTACCGACGGCCTCGGGCGGGACGTGCTGTCGCGGCTGATTTACGGCGCGCGGATATCGCTGATCGTCGGCCTTTGCGCGCCGGTCATCGGGCTGACGATCGGCGGCGCCCTGGGCATCCTCGCCGGCTATTTTCGCGGCCGCTTCGAGACGCTGGTGGTCGGCAGCATGGACGTGCTGCTGGCCTTTCCGCCGCTGATACTGGCGCTGGCCGTGACCGCCTATCTCGGGCAATCGCTGCTCAATCTGACCGGCATTCTCGGCGTGCTCGGCATCCCGGCGTTCATGCGGGTGGCGCGGGCGACGACCCTCACGCTGGCGCGACGCGAATTCGTGATCGCAGCCCAGGCGCTCGGCGCGAGCCATGCCCGCATCCTGCTGCGCGAGCTGCTGCCCAACGTGTTCCTGCCGCTGTTCGCATTCTTCCTGCTTGGCGTCGCCGTCACCATCGTCGTCGAGGGCGCGTTGTCCTTCCTCGGGCTGGGCGTGCCGCCGCCGATATCGAGTTGGGGCATCATGATCGGCGAGGGGCGCGAGAGCCTGGAGATCGCGCCGCGGCTCGCCTTCATTCCCGCGGTCACGATGTTCCTGACCGTGCTTTCCTTCAACCTGGTCGGCGACACGCTGCGGGCCCTCACCGATCCGCGTCAGGGCGCGCTGTGACAGAACCCGCATTGCTTTCCGTCGAGGGGGTGTCGGTCGATCTGCCGACGCCGCGCGGCAATCTTCGCGCGGTGGATCAGGTCGATCTGAGCATCGGCGCCGGCCGGACGCTCGGCATCGTCGGCGAATCCGGCTGCGGCAAGACCATGCTGTCGCGCGCGATCCTGCAGCTGTTGCCGAAGAAGGCAAAACTGTCCGGCCGGGTGATGTTCGACGGCCAGGATCTCGTTCGCCTCGACCGCGAACGTCTGCGCAAGCTGCGCGGCCGTTCGCTGGCGGTGGTATTCCAGGACCCGATGACCTCGCTCAATCCGGTGCTGACCATCGGCACCCAGCTGATCGAGACGCTGCAGGAGCATCTCGAACTCGACGGCCTGGCTGCGAAAATGCGCAGCGTGGAATTGCTGGCGGCGGTCGGCATTCCCGCGCCGGAGCAGCGGCTGATGCAGTACCCGCATCAGCTTTCCGGCGGCATGCGGCAGCGGGTCGCAATCGCGATTGCGCTGTCCTGCGAACCAAAGCTGCTGATCGCCGACGAGCCGACCACGGCACTCGACGTGACGATCCAGGCGCAGATCCTCGATCTGCTGGCGCGCGAACAGCGCCGCCGTCACATGGCGATGATCATCATCACCCACGACCTCGGCGTCGTCGCCGGCCGCACCGACGAGGTGGCGGTGATGTATGCCGGCCGCGTCGTCGAGCGTGCGCCGACACGTGACTTGTTCAAGAAGATGCACATGCCCTACACCGAGGCGCTGCTTGCTGCGATCCCGAAGATCGATGCCGCGCCGCATACTCCGCTGCCGGCTATCTCGGGACGCCCGCCGGACCCGACCCGGCCGATCAAGGGCTGTTCCTTTTCACCGCGCTGCCGCTATGCCGCCGGGCTCTGTCATCTGGAGAAGCCCAGGCTCACGGTTGCGAAATCGCCCGACCACCAGTTCGCCTGCTTCCACCCGGTTCTGGCGCCTGCCGGAGCTGGCGCATGATGCAGGAAAGCCGGCCATCCGCTTCGCGCGATCCGCTGCTCAAGGTCGAGCACCTCGTCGTCGAATATCCCGTCGGCAGCAAGACGGTCCACGCGGTGTCGGACGTCAGTCTGGAAGTCGGGCGCGGCGAGACACTTGGCCTGGTCGGTGAGTCCGGCTGCGGCAAGTCGACACTCGGCCGCGCGGTGTTGCAACTGCGGCGGCCGGTTTCGGGACGGGTGCTGTTCGACGGCCAGGACCTCACGGCGATGCAAGGCGATACCCTGCGGCGGATGCGCCAGCGCGTGCAGCTGATTTTCCAGGACCCGATTGCTTCACTGAACCCGCGGCGGCGGATCGGCGATATCATCGCCGAGCCGCTGGTGATCGCAGGCATCAAGGATCCGAAGCAGCGCCAGAAACTCGTCTACGAGGTGCTCAGCGCGGTCGGCCTCGACCCGTCTCTGGTGATGGGGCGCCTGCCGCACGAATTTTCCGGCGGACAGTGCCAGCGCATCTGCATCGCGCGGGCGCTGGTGCTCAATCCCGAATTCATCATCTGCGACGAGCCGGTCTCGGCGCTCGATGTTTCGATCCGCGCCCAGATCCTGAACCTGCTGGAAGATATGAAGGCGCGCTTCGGGTTGACGCTGCTGTTCATCGCCCACGATCTGGCGGTCGTGAAGGCGGTCAGCGACCGCGTCGCCGTGATGTATCTCGGCCGTCTGTGCGAGGTCGGTCCTTCCGAGCAACTGTTCGCCCACCCTGCGCATCCCTACACTGCACTGCTGATCGAGGCGATCCCGGTGCCCGATCCGGATGTACGCCCCGCCGAAAGCGTGGCGGTCGGCGAGCCGCCGTCGCCGATCGCGCCGCCCTCCGGCTGCCGGTTTCGCACCCGCTGCCCGCGCGCGGACCAGCGCTGCAGTGACGAAGTGCCGGAGCTTCGCGAGATAGCCGCAGATCAGTTCGTGGCCTGCCATCATCCATTGATCGCGGCGGGCTAAACGTCTAACAACGGTTCGAGAGTTTTATGCTGACGCGTTTTCTTTACGCGAACCGGTACCCACTTCGCTCGAAAACGCCATGCTATCCGGCCAAAAGCAAAAACCTTCGGGAGAGAAGCGATGAAGAGTTTCCAGGTAGCCGATTTCAACGCCCCCTTGAAGGAAGTGGACGCGCCGACGCCGCAGCCGACCGGCACCCAGGTGCTGCTCAAGGTCAAGGCGGCCGGCGTCTGCCACAGTGACCTGCACATCTGGGAAGGCGGCTACGATCTCGGCCACGGCAGGAAGCCGCTCTCGCTGAAGGATCGCGGCGTGTCGTTGCCGCGCACCATGGGACATGAGAGCGTGGGCGAAGTGCTGGCATTGGGGCCGGATGCCAAGGCCGATGCGGCAGGTGTCAAGGTTGGCGACGTCGTGCTGGTCTACCCCTGGCTCGGCTGCGGCAAATGCGAAACCTGCCTCGGCGGTGACGAAAACATGTGCGCCGTCAAACCGAACGCGATCGGCGTCTATTGCGACGGTGGCTATGCCGACCACATGACGGTGCCGCACCCGAAATACCTGATCAACCTGAACGGTCTCGATCCCGTCACCGCGGCGCCCTATGCCTGCTCGGGGGTCACCACCTACAGCGCGTTGAAGAAGGTCGAGAAGGATTTCAACACGCCGATCGTGATCTTCGGCGCCGGCGGCCTCGGCTTGATGGCGCTGTCGCTCTTGAAGGCGATGGGCGGCAAGGGCGCCATCGTCGTCGATATCGATGCACGCAAGCGCGAAGCCGCCATCGCGGCAGGTGCGCTCGCGACCGTCGACGGCAAGGCCCCCGACGCGCTGGAGCAGCTGACAAAGGCCGCCGGCGGCCCGATCCGCGCCGTGATCGATCTGGTCGGCAATGCCGCGACCGCGCAACTCGGCTTCGACTGCCTTGCCAAGGGCGGCAAGCTCGTTATCGTCGGCCTGTTCGGCGGCGGCGCACCATGGGCGCTGCCCCTGATCCCGATCAAGGCGATCACCATCCAGGGCAGCTATGTCGGCAATCTCCGCGAGACCAAGGAACTCCTCGATCTGGTGCGGAGCAAGAAGATCGCGCCGATTCCGGTGACGACGATGCCACTGGCCCAGGCCAACCAGGCGCTGCTCGATCTGCAGAAGGGCAAACTGGTCGGCCGCGCGGTGCTGACGCCGTAGATTCCGTCATTGCGAGTACCGAACCGGCCTGATCGGCGGCATGGGCATGGCGCCGTCGGCCGACATCGGCGACGCCGCGGTTTATGGGTTCAATCACTGACGTCTCTGGAATACTGGATCGTCCGCTTTCGCACACGATGACAGTCGAGGGCGTGGCGCGTAATTGCTACCTTCCCCTGAACTGCGGCTTGCGTTTCTCCATGAACGCCTGCCGGCCCTCGCGGAAATCTTCCGAATCCATGCAGGCGGTGCCGATGTCCCTGATCGCGTCCATGTCGCGCTGGTCGGGGTCTTTCAGTACCTGCGCGATGGTGATCTTGGCCGCCTGAATCGCCAGCGGCGCGTTGCCGGAAATGGTGCGGGCGATTTCAAGCGTCGCGTCCCACAGTTCGATGTCCGCCACCACGCGGTCGACCAGGCCGATCCGCACCGCTTCCGCTGAGTCGATTCGCATGCCCGTGTACATCAACAGCCGTGCCCACGACGGTCCTACCAGCGACACCAGATGCCGCAGGCCATCATAGCCATAGGCGATGCCGAGCTTGGCGGCGGGAATGCCGAACTGGCTGTAGTCGGAGGCGATGCGGATGTCGGCCAGCATTGCGACCTGCATGCCGCCGCCGAGGCAAAAGCCGCGGATGCAGGCGATGGTCGGTTTTGGGTAGTCTGCCAGCAGTGCACGCTGCGCGGCGCTCTTTCTTGAGTATTCCTCCGACGCCTCGGCGTTGTGGCGGGTCTTCTCGAACTGGCTGATATCCGCGCCGGAGACAAAAGCCTTGTCGCCGGCGCCGACCATGATCACGACGCGCACCGCGGGATCGTCGCGCAGCTCGACCAGGGCATGGCCGAGGCCCTCCCACATGTCGAGCGACATGGCGTTGCGCTTTTCCGGGTTGTTGAAGGTGACGACGCCGACGCCGTCGGCCACGCTCTGCAGGATCTTGCCGTCGGCGAAGGATTTTTCTGATTTTTTGGGGGCGTCGAGCATCGGTATGCTTTCGCAAATATATAGGAGGTGGCCCAACTCGGGATTCGAGGAGGGGATCAGTCTTCGCCCGCGCGAAGGCCGGTCGCGCCGGCATTTTAGCCCACCCTTCGGCCGTGGGGGAATGTTTCTGCCTGGCCAGGCCGGCGGGAAAACGCCCATCGCGCGGGACGCGCCGACAACGGATAGTCGGCGATCCGGTTGACGAGAGTTGCCCAACGACAGTTCGCATTAAGTCGTTGTTGAGGCTGTTATCGGCTGTTGCACTGCCACAAGCGCCGATTGCAGTTATGTATCCTTTGCTATGTCGCGTGAGCGGCTATGCTGGCTCGCAACAACGATCAAGAAAATGTGCTGGAGGGAACGCCATGCCATTGACGCGCCGAGAAGCGATTGCCGGATGCGGAGCGGCCTTGCTGGCGGGGCTGCCGGCCTTTGCCCAGGCGGCCTATCCCAGCGGAACCGTCAGAATGATCGTGCCCTATCCGCCCGGTGGCACCACCGATTTTCTTGGGCGCCTGATCGCCGATCAGCTCCGGAGCGGTCTTGGCACGACCGTCGATGTCGTGACCACGCCCGGCGCCGCGACGACGGTCGGCGCAGAATATGTGGCGCGGTCCGAGCCGGATGGCCATACGCTGCTGATGGCGACCTCGACCACGCTCGCCATCAACAAGGAACTCTACAAGAAGCTGCCCTACGATCCGGCCAAGGATTTTACCCCGATTGCGCTGGTGGCCGGCGTGCCGTTCGCGCTGATCGTCAATCCGCAGATCCCGGCGAAGACGCTGTCGGCATTCATCGCCTACGCCAAATCGAAGCCGGGACTGGCCTATGGTTCGGCCGGTAATGGCAGCCCGCAGCATCTCGGCGCCGAGATGCTGCAGGTATCGGCCGGGATCAATGTCCGCCATTTGCCGTATCGTAGCAGCGTGTCGGCGATGCTCGACGTGATCGCGGGACACATTGCCTTCATGATGGTGGATCTCCAGCCTGCGCTGCAGCCGATCCGTGAGGGCAAGGTGAAGTGCCTTGGCGTGACCAGGCTAACGCGGGTCGCCGCCGCGCCCGACATTCCGACCCTGGCTGAAGCGGGTCTGCCCGGCTTCGAATTGGTGGCGTGGCAGGGCGTGGTCGGGCCCGCCGGCCTGCGCCGCGAGATCGTCGACCAACTGGCGGCGCAGATCGGAAAACTGCTTGCCGATCCCGCAACGCGCGACAAGTTGACGCCGCTTGCGCTGGAGCCGCTGCCCGGCTCAACGCCGGACAGTTTTGCCGCTTACGTCAAGACCGAGGTCGATCGCTGGGCCGTGATCGTCAAGAGTTCGGGCGCCGAACCGGAATGACAAGACGCGTACCGTGGCTGCCGCTCTCCGCACAAATCGCGATGGACGCCCGAACATCGAACGGCCAGATGCCGCCGTTTTCTACGGCGACAGCTTCGTGCTGTCGCGCCTGGACCAGCAGTTCGCACTGCGAACCCGATTCGTACCACGAATCCGGGGCCGCGTGCGGAGCTGATTCGCAGGCCTAGTCTTCGTTCGCGGCGATCGATTCCATCAAGGACACCAGCTGACGCTGAACGGTCTGGTCCTTGATCTTGCTGTAGGCGCGCAGCAATCTCAGGCTGAATGCGCTGTCGAGGAACAGCAGGCTTTCGACTTCCCGCGCCTTGCCGTCGCCGTCATAGAAGAACGTGACGGGCACATCGAGCGCGGTGGCGATGGCCTGAAGACGGGCGGCGCCGACACGGTTGACGCCCTTCTCGTATTTCTGCACCTGCTGGAAGCTGACGCCGAGTTTGTCGCCGAGCTCCGCCTGCGAGATCTTCTGTTCAACGCGCCGCAGCCGGATCCGCTTGCCCAATTCAATGTCGGGTTTGCCGGCACTGCGCTGCTTCATTTTCTTCGCTGCTGCTTTCATCATTCTGCCTTTTGCCGTCCTTCGGTCGAAAAACCCCCGAATAAATGGGTCAGGGATTCACCCATATATACCGATTTAAATTCGCGTGGATGGACGAATTCGTCCTTAAACCATGGGAATTTTACCGGATTGAAAGCCTCCACCAGCCAGTCGATCATGTGCCGCACCCGGGGGATACGGCCGCTACCGGGGTGATAGGACAGCCAAATATCGAACGGCTGGCGCAATGGAATCTCCAGTGGCACGATCTTGCCGCCGAGCGCCAAGCCGTACGTCGGGAACACGCCGATGCCGGCGCCATTGGCGACGGCCCAGTAATGGGCGCTGCTGACGTTGGTCTTCATCACCAGCAAGTCGCTCGGCGAATAGCCGGGAAACCAGCTCTCGAACGTCTCCTTGGCGGCGATCTCGTCGGCGATCTGCATCACCAGCCGATGCTTGAGCAGTTCTTCGGTCGTTTTCGGCGCGCCGTAAGTCTCGATGTATTTCTCGCTGGCAAAGAACATCAAATGCATGCGGCCGAGCCGCACCAGTTTGACGTCGAGTGCCGCGGGCCGCGACAAATGGATCGCAACGTCGGCCTCATGTCTCGACACGTCGGCGGAGCGCATCGCGCAGTGCAGGTCGACCACAATGTTCGGGAATGATTGCTGGAATTCGACCAGGCGAGGGGCCAGCCAGAATGTCCCCAGGCCCTCGGTGACCGCCACCCGGACTTCGCCTGACAGCGTATTGGTGACGGAATTGCTGGCGCGCACCAGGTCGAACGAAGCGGCCTCCATGCGTTCCACCGCCGACACCACCTGCGAGCCTTCGTCGGTCAGCCTGGTGCCATGAACGTCGCGGGTGAACAGGGTGGCGCCGATCTGCCGCTCGAAATCGTCGATTCGCCGGCGCACGCCGTTGATCGACAGGTCGAGCCGCTCGGCCGCGGATCTGAAGCTGCCGCAACGGACCACTTCCAGGAAAACCCTGGCGGCGTCCCAGTCCGTGAGACTGCCGATGGCGACCTTTTGGCGTTCCTCCTGAGGAACGCCCCTTTCCACGACCAGAGGCATACAGCGTCCTTTCCGCCCGCTAAACTTGGCAGAATATGGTGAGAACCACAACCATTGCGGGTCCAGGGGCTGGGGATTCCGATGGTTATACTTACCTGTGGCTGAGCCTGCACTGCCCCGCGGCATATTGGGATACCGCCCGGTAACCGTTCCGGGATCGAAAGGGGCGCCACGTGACGTCAGTTGTCAGTCTTCGGACGTTCGCCAATTCCTCCAGTGTCCCGATCGTCGTCTTTGTGGATATGCAGCAGGAATATCTGGCGAAGCCGCGGCTGCTGGCGATTTCCGAGATCGATCGCGCGCTGGACAATTGCCGAAGGGTTCTGGATCATTCGCGCCGGGTCGGACTGCCGGTGGCATT
>JAYSPJ010000371.1:0-3289 GCA_043722155.1 Bradyrhizobium sp. | reverse complement strand
GCCATGTCCCCGATCATCTCGGAGACCAACGACTGCGCCAACGGCATCTTCCACCCGACCACCGGCGAGACCATCGCGCAGGGACGCTACGGTCTGCCGGTGTTCCTGGCCTACATGCAGTTCACGGTGCAGAAGATCATCGAACTGGCCAAAGCCGAGGGCGGATTCAAGCCTGGCGACATGTGGATCATGAACGAAACCTACCTGGGCGGCAGCCACCTGCAGGACGTGCAGCTGGTTGCGCCGGTATTCGTCGGCGGCGAGCTGTTCGCCGTCATGGCCACCACCGGCCACTGGATGGACATGGGCGGCAACGTGCCCGGCGGTTGGGGTCCCAAGGCCACCGATATCCACCAGGAAGGCATCATCATCCCGCCGGTCAAGCTCTACGACGAAGGCAAGCTGAACACCGCGCTGGTTGCGATGTTCAAGGCCAACGTGCGCCTGCCGGCCGAGATCGCCGGTGACCTGGCTGCGATGTCGAACGTCTTTACCGTCGGCAACCGCGGCATCGAGTCGCTGGTGCGTAAATACGGGCGCGCGGTCCTCTCCGAGTGTCTGAACGAGATGATCGCGTATTCGGAGCGCCAGATGCGCTCCTACATCGCAGACATTCCCGATGGCACCTACAGCTGGGAGGACTGGATCGACAACGACGGCATCGTCGACGAGCCTATTCCCGTGCGGCTGGCGATCACCGTCAAGGGCGAGACGATGCACTTTGACTTCGCGGGCACCGGACCGAAGGCGCGGGGGCCGCAGAATATGTCGCGCAACACCACGCTGTCCTCGTGTTACGTCGCGATCAAGCACATCTTTCCCGACGTGCCGGTCAACGGCGGAACGTTCCGTCCGATCAGTTTCAACGTACCTGCAGGCACGCTGCTGGCGGCCGAATACCCGTCGCCGTGCGGCGGCTACCTGGACCCGATGGGGCGCGTCATCGACGTCGTGTTCGGCGCCATGTCCAAGGCCCTGCCAGACAAGGCGCCGGCGGCGTTCTTCGGCACTATCGGCGTGGTTGCGATCAGCGGCACGCATCCGCGCAGCGGCAGCTATTTCGTCGGCGTGTTTCCGTACCCCGGCGGTTATGGGGCAACCAAGGCCAGCGACGGCCTGGTCAACGGAACGCCGCCGCAGTCGATGGCTAACTTCATGTCGCTCGAGATGTCGGAGCACCGGTTTCCGATCCGCTTCGACTACTTCCGGCTGCGCGAGGGCTCGGGCGGCGCCGGCTGGCACCGCGGCGGCTGCGGCACCGAATACGGCTTCACCGCCTGGGCCGACTGCAACGTGTCGGCGCTGGGCGACCGGGTCGACCACGCACCTTTCGGCATCGTCGGCGGCGGACCCGGCGCGCCCAACAAGGTCGAATTCCAGACCGGTGGAAAGAGCTGGATTCCCGAACTGCGCAGCAAGCAGGACAGTGTCCTGTTCTCGCCCGGCGATGCGATCCGGGCGTCCTCGCCGGGCGGCGGCGGCTACGGCAATGCGCTGACACGCGACCTCACTGCGGTGGAGCGCGACCTGAACCGCGGTTACATCAGCCGCGAGCAGGCCGAGGAAGTCTATGGCGTGGTGGTGGCCGTTGCCTCCCTGCTCGCCGCCGGCCACGCGTTGTACAAGCTCGACCCGGTGGCGAGCGCCGAGCGGCGCAAGTCGCTGCAAAAACAAGTTGCTCCCGCCTGAACCGCGCGCGATCCCCCACCACTGAAGGAACACGACATGCATGACAGCACAGGAAGCTGGGAGTTGCCGGAAGAACTGAGGATGCTCAGGGACACCATCCGCCGCTTCATGGACGAAGAAGTCAAGCCGGTGGAAGACACGCTGCCGCACGACGCCTATACGGTCGAGCCGAAGGCCCTCAAGGCACTGCAAAAAAAGGCGCGCGACCTCGGCCTGTGGTGCCTGGAGACGCCGTCCGAGCATGGCGGCGCGGGCTTGAGCCTGCTGGGCCAGTGCGTGGCTGCCGAGGAGACCGCCAAGTGCCGCATGGGTGCGTACATCGCGGGTTGTGGCGCGTTCGGATTCGATCCGCCCAACGTGATCTGGAAGGGGTCGCCGGAGCAGATACGCAAATACGGCGCCGTCAATGTCGAGACCGGCGACAAGGCTTTTGTGGCCATCAGCGAACCGGGCGGCGGTTCCGATCCGGGCCGCGCGATTGCGACACGCGCCGAACGCAAGGGCGACCGCTACATCATCAACGGCACCAAGATCTGGATTTCCGGCGCCGGCCAGGCCAAATGGGGCATAGTTTTTGCGCGCGTCGGCGATAACAAGGGCCGCGGCGGAATCACCAGCTTCATTGTCGAAAAAGACCAGCCCGGCATCAGCCTGTCGCCGATCCCGGTGATCCGGTCCTATTCGCCGTATGAGGTGCATTTCACCGATTACGAGGTGCCGGTGGAGAACCGGCTGGGTGACGAAGGCAAAGGGTTTGCGCTGGCCGAGGAGTGGCTGATCCATGCGCGGCCGCCTTATGCCGCAGCAACGATCGGCATTGCACAGGCGGCGCTCGAGCTGGCGATTGAATGGGCATCGCAGCGCAAGACCTTCGGCAGCCTGCTGTCGGAGAAGCAGGCCATCCAGTGGATGATCGCCGACTCCGAAGTCGAATTGCGTGCGGCGCGCCTGCTGGTCTACCAGGCGGCCTGGAACGCCGACATGGGACGCGACATCAAGGTCGACGCATCGATCGCCAAGGTCTACGGCACCGAGGCCGCGGGGCGTGTGATCGACCGCTGCATCCAGATTTTCGGCGGCATGGGCGTGGCCCAGGAACTGCCGCTGGAGCGCTGGTACCGGGAGCTGCGCATCAAGCGCATCGGTGAAGGTCCTTCAGAAGTGCATCGCATGGTTATCGCGCGCGACCTCATGGGTGGCGCCAAACGCACGGCGGTCTGACCATGGCAATCGACTACACCCTGTCCGATGACGGCATCGCGCTGATCACCATCAACCGTCCCGAGCGGCTCAACGCGATGGACGCCGAACACTACAAGGCGCTCTCGCAGGCCTGGTGCACGGTGCGCGACGACCCGGCGGTGCGGGTTGCCATAGTCACCGGCGCTGGTGATCGGTCGTTCACAACCGGGGCGGACATCAAAAGTTTCCTTACCGCGCCACCGGCTTTGTCGGAGCTGTGGCTGACGCAACGCGACCAGTTGCTCAACCGTGGCCTGGAGGTCTGGAAACCGGTGGTGGCAGCAGTCAACGGGTATTGCCTGGGCGGCGGCATGACGCTGCTGCTGGCCACCGATATCCGCATCGCGGCAAGCCACGC
>JAYSPJ010000370.1:0-6707 GCA_043722155.1 Bradyrhizobium sp. | reverse complement strand
GTCGGCTGAATTGACGGCGTTGCGGGCGTTAATGGCGGCGACCTGCGCCGGAGTGGCCTGTTTCGGCGCAGCATCCCAGAAGCCGCGGGCATTGATGATGTCGGCCGGCGTTTGCGGCTTTGCTTCGCTCTTGTCAGCCGATGCTGCCTGCTTCGATTTTGCGGGCTGCACGATCTGGGCGTCGGCCGAGGCCAGCTGGAAGGTCGAAGCGACAGGTTTTGCGCGCGGCATCGGAACCGGGTCGGCGGACTTGGCGGGAGCGGCCGAGGCCATCACGCTGGCCGGGGAAATCTTTTCACGGGCGGCGGGAATGCTGGCGCCTTCGTCATCCTCGTCGTTCGACTTGCTCCTGAACAAGGCGGCGAACAGGCCCGGCTTGCCCTTGCTGGCGACGTCATCGCCGGGTCCGCGCTTTTCGATGTCGGCAAGCGCCAGCTCATAGCCCTTGAGCGGTTTGCCGTTGGAGGGAACATGCACGGTGCGGCCGTCGGGGAATACCCGGGCCAGCTGATCGTGGTTCATGCGCGGCCAGTGCCGGATGCTGCCGGTATCGAGATGGACGAAAGGCGAGCCGGAGGTCGGATAGAATCCGACGCCGCCACGCTGCAGGCGAAGCCCGGCGGTGCGGACCTGCTCAAGCGGCACTTCCGGAATGTAGAAATCGATGGCGTGGCCGAGCACATGCTGGCTGTTGCGGGCCACCCCCGAGGAGCGGCGGCGGAGCATGGAGTTCGTGGCGGGGGAGCGGTAAGACGAAATGATGTTGATGGGCTTCGTGCCATCGACGTCGCGGTAAACTTCCCAGAGGATGTCGAACAGGCGACGGTCCATCGTGGTCTGTTCCTGGCTGCGCCAGTCGCGGAGGAAGTGATTGAGCTTCTTCAGCGCTTCTTCGTCGTAGCGCCCGTCGCGCTTGAAGGTGACGGTCAGAGCCTCATCGGAATGGGTGTGGTGGAACGAGAGGGTGCGGGTTTCGTTGAGCGCGGTCGCATCCCGAACCGCCCCGGCTCCCGCCAGCAGCAACAAGGATGTCAGGCCGGCGTGACAACCGGCCTTCGAGAACGACAGCGAATTGAATTGGCGTGCGAAACCAGAGAGCACGTATGAGCCCACCCAGAGGACAACCGATCGAGGAACCCTTCCGCTACCCCGTGTGGCGAAAGAGGGTTAACACAGTCTAAACGCTGGGTGGGTTATTTGAGATTTAAGTCCCACCCCCCAAGTAAGCTTAACCTAACCCTTGGAGTGTGGCGAAAAAGTGCCCGCCGCTTAGATCGGGGTGGAGAATGGTTAACGTAAACGATCTCGCGGAATAGACGAGATCATTGATATTGTTTCAGAATTTACACAAGCCGGCTCAATCCGGGAATTAACGGGTGATCACCCGGCGCTGCTGCTGGCGGCCGACGGGTGCGGGGGGTGTCGGCGGTCCGCCGAACAGCCGCTCGAAGAACGAAGGGCCGGAGCTGCCGCCGAAATCGCTGTTGAAGGCGACGTTGGAGGGCAGGGACGATCCGCTCGGCCGGGCGTAGCTCGGATTGGCGTGGGCGACGACGTTCTCCAGATCCTTGTTCCCGGTGTTCTTGAGCAGCGGCATCATCTTTGCGTCGCGGCCGTAGACGTCCTTGCGCAATTGCAGCTGGCCGGCGTCGTCCACGAATGCGGTCTGATAGGTGATGTGGACCGGGACCGGCGTCGGGAATTTCAGGTCGATTTCGCTGCGGCCATACATGCTGCGGATCTTTTCAGGCGTGTATTTGTCGTTCGGCATCACGATGTTGAGCAGCGTCGAGGCGTATTGATCCGGATTCTGTACCCGCATGCAGCCATGGCTGAAGGCGCGCTCTTCCTTGGCGAACAAATGCTTGTCCGGGGTGTCGTGCTGATAGACCAGGAATTTGTTCGGGAAGTTGAAACGAATGCGGCCGAGCGCATTGGCTTCGCCGGGCGGCTGCGAGATGTGGATGGTACCGTCGCGGTTGCGTTCGAGCTTCAGTCCCATCCGTTGCAGCACGGTCGGATCCTGCTGCAGCGCCGGCAGATACTCGTTGTAGATGATCGAGGGCGGCACGTTCCAGGTCGGATTGACGGTGATGAACTTCATCGTCTCGGTCAGCATCGGCGTGGCGTGCCCGCCCGGCTTTCCGGTCACCACCCGGGTGGTCCACACCGGCCCGCCGTTCTGCATCACTTTGAGCGTGAAGTCGGGAACATTGAGAATAACATAGGCATTGTTGAGCGCCGGCGCCCCGAGCTGGCGCGGCAGCCAGCGCAAGCGCTCCATGTTGACGATCACGGTGTCGATCTGGCGGTCGCGCTTCGGGCTGTTGATCGCCTTGACGGTCCTGTCGTCGAGCACGCCGGTCGGCTTGAGGTCGGCGCCTTCCTGAAACTTGCGCACGGCCGCGGCGACCTTGGCGTCGTACTTGGTGTCATCCGGATTTTCGGTGATGCCGAGCTTGGCGCGCAGCTGCGGTACGCGCGGATCTTCGGGCGTGACCGCCGGCTGTTTCTTGGTGGCCGCCTTGAATGCCAGCGGAACGCCTTCCGCGATCTGCATCACCGGTCCGTCGCCCTGACCGCGCAGTTCAGCGAGCTTGGCCTTCAATTGCTTGTAGAGCTTGTGCGGTGGATTATAGCCCTCGAGTGCGGCCGAGGCGTCTTTGGCGGTCGTAACATTCGCCAGCACTTCCGCAGGGTCGGTCGGATGTTCGGGATAGAGGATGTCGGCGGAGACCTGCGACCAGTGCATCCGGCTGCTCTGCGCCTGGCGCGCATAGTCCAGCATGCTGGCGGTCAGCTTCATCTCGGCGTCCGCAAGCGCGTCCGGGGTGGTTGCGGCAGTGAAATCCGGCACCGGATAGTCGGTGGCATTGAGGCCTTCGGAGGCGGCATCCTTGAGGCGTCCGATCACGCCCTTGGCGCTCGCGGTCAGCACGCCAGCCTGGGTCCAGACCGGAGCGAACTCACGCCCGGTGTAGAACTTCTCGACCGCAGCGCGTTCGGTCTTGCGGTCGTAGTAGCGCAACGATTTCGCGCCCAGCATCTCGCGCAATTTGTCGGCGACCGGCTGGTCCGCCGGCGGGACGATGCTCGCCACCTTGACGGGTTCTGCAGGCGGCGTCCCAGCGGCGGCCGCCGGAGGTGATGCGGCTGGGGCGGTCGCGGTGTCGGACGGTTTCGGCTCGGCGGCCTTCTCCGTCGTCTTCTCGATCGTTTTGGGCCCCATGGCCTTCGCCGCATCGGGCACCGACGCGGTGGAATCCAGCTTGAAGTCGGCGGCGGTCGGGGGCGGGACGTTGGCAGGTTCGGGACGGGGGATAGCCGCGTCGATCGCGAGTTCCGCGGCGCTGCTGCGGGCCGGACCGGCCTGCGCCAATGCCGAGGTTGCGGACACCGCGAGGAAGGTCGCCGCGACCGCCATCAGCACGCGGTCATATCCAGCACGGCTCTTCGAACAGTCTCGCATCGTCACACCCCTTGGGCGAAACTGCCCCGGCATGGAACAGTTCTTGATAATTTCGGTACGGCTATCGCTCCGTACAGCTTTGGCTAAAGCGCCGGCCTTGTTGTTCAGAAGCAACATTCAGCAATGTGATTGGTTCGTTTCTGAACGCGCTCCAGATTTCTCCAGTGTTGTTACGCCTGCACGCAACGATTCATACGCAGACGGTACATGCGCCCCCTTGATGCGGCCAGCGCCACGCGGGGCAACTCACGACAAACTGACTTCAAAGGGTGCCCTTTGCAACGGATTGCGCGCTTTTGCCACGCTCTTTCCCCTTTGTCTGTCACCGCCAAGCCACGGTTCAAATGTTCCGGAAAAGCTGGTGTCCACGGCTCCCGTTGGCTGCGGACACCGCTACGCCACAATCCGGCTTGCGCCTCAGTTCGCTTCGTCCGCACCGCCTGAGGCCGGATCGTCGGCAGCTGCCTCATCGAGTTTGCGGTAGAGCGTCGAGCGGCCAATTTTCAAACGACGCGCCACCTCGGACATCTGGCCGCGATAATGCGAGATCGCGAACCGGATGATCTCGCTCTCCATCTCCTCGAGCGGCCGTATTTCGCCGGCGCTTGTCAGCATCGCCAGCGTCCCCGCTGACGGCAGGGGGGCGATCGGTATTTCGTTACCGGAAACCATGGTGGGCATGGTCGAATGGAACGCGGGACCGACGATCAGCGGCTCGGCGTGCTGGTTGTGGTCGCCGGGCGCGGACGCCGACTGCGCCGCGCTTTGCGGAAAATCGGCAAGGCCGAGCTGGTCGTGGTCGCTCATGACGACGGCGCGATAGACCGCGTTCTCGAGCTGGCGGATATTGCCGGGCCACTCCAGTTGCGAGAGCTGTGCCATCGCCTCGCCGCTGATGCCGGTAATCGGCCGGTTTTCCTCGGCGCAGAACCTGGCCAGGAAATGCCGCAGCAGATGCGGGATGTCCTCGCGCCGCATCCGCAACGGAGGAATGGTCAGCGGCAGCACATGCAGGCGATAGAACAGGTCCTCGCGAAACTTGCCGTTCTTGACGTGGTCGAGCAGCTTGCGGTTGGTGGCTGAAATGATGCGGACGTCGACCTTGACCGGCTTGCGTCCGCCGACCGCCTCGACGGTGCCTTCCTGCAGCGCGCGCAGCAGCTTGACCTGCGCCGCCAGCGGCAATTCGCCGACTTCGTCGAGAAACAGTGTGCCGCCGGAGGCTTCGACGAATTTGCCCAAATGGCGTTCGGTGGCGCCGGTGAAGGCTCCCTTCTCGTGGCCGAACAGGATCGACTCCACGAGATTGTCGGGGATCGCGCCGCAGTTGACGGCCACGAACGGCTTTGCCTTGCGTTCGCCGCTGCCATGGATGGCGCGCGCGAACAATTCCTTGCCGACGCCGGATTCGCCTTCGATCAGCACCGGAATGGTCGAGGCGGCGGCCTTTTGCGCGGTGCGCAGCACGCCGGCCATGGTTTCGCTGCGGGTGACGACATCGGCAAAAGTCAGCCGGCCTTCCTTGCTGTGGCGAATGCGCTGCAATTCGCCCTTCAGCGCGCTGGCGTTGAGCGCGTTGCGCAAGCTGACCTGCAGCCGCTCGACGCCGACCGGCTTGACCACGAAATCGTGGGCGCCGGCGCGCATCGCCGACACCACATTGTCGATACCGCCATGGGCGGTCTGCACGATGACGGGGATGTGGAGGCCGGCTTCGCGGATTTTGGCCAGCACGCCCATGCCGTCGAGGCCGGGCATCACCAGATCGAGCACCACGGCGTCGATCGGCTGCGCGTCCGCCGCGGTCAGCGCGGCGATGGCGGCATCGCCGCTGTCGACGACGATGGTCTCATAGCCGCATTTCTGCACCATGTTTTCGACCAGGCGGCGGGCTACCGCATCGTCATCGGCAATCAAAATGGTCGCAGCCATGGCTTTCCCCGCGCGTTACTCTGTCTCGAATCGGGGCACTCTCGCCGATGCCGATTAACGCCTGCTTAATCGTTGGGGGACGGCATCGTTGGGGCAAAGGCTACGCGGTGAGGTGTGGCCAAACCTCCAGCATACCGCGGTGGCACATGTCGAGAGCCACATAGAGGATGATCAGCAGGCCGACGTAAGCCACCCAGCGGTGCTTTTCCAGAAGCCGGGCAATGAAGTTGGCGGCGAACCCCATAAGTGCGATGGAGAGGGCCAGGCCGAATATCAGAATCGTCGGATGCTCGCGCGCCGCGCCTGCGACAGCGAGGACGTTGTCCAGCGACATCGAGACGTCAGCGATGGTAATTTGCCATACGGCTTGACGAAGCGTCTTTTCATGGCTCCCGACAGATGTATCCATCGTGCTTGCCGACGAAAGACTCTGCATTTTCGGCTGATGATATGAGACATGCAACTCGCGCCACATCTTCCAGCATACCCACAGCAGCAGGACCCCGCCGGCGAGCAGCAGTCCGATGATCTGCAGGAGTTGAACCGTGATGGATGCAAAGCCAATGCGCAGGATCGTGGCGGCCAATATGCCAATCAGGATCGCCTTCTTGCGCTGACCCTCGGGGAGACCTGCGGCTGCAAGCCCGATGACGATCGCGTTATCCCCGGCAAGCACCAGGTCGATCATCACGACCTGGAAAAGCGCGGTCAGGGACTCTGAAGAGATTAATTCCAGCATGCGGGCCACTCCGTTGAAGTCCAATCCGACATCGCAGTTCGCTTGAACTGCCAGAGGGGCCCGGGCTTGGACGCAGTGCTAGGTAACGACGCAGTCGAACTGCCGTATCGATTGATTCGGTCAGCCGGGCTGATTCGAGGAATGCAGAAGCCTGACGATCTGGTCGGGGTCGATCAGGATGGAGACGGCGACGCCGACGAAAGTCAGTATCCCCGCGATGTTGAGCCACGCCGTGCGGGCCCGATCGCGCAGCAAGAGCAGGGCAAAGCCCGCGGTTGCTGCGCCGACCACAAACAGCACCGTCGCGATAACAGGTGCCAGCGCATCGGCAGGCAACAGGTTCCGCAATGCTATCGCCGAGATCAGCGTCCCCAACAGCACGCCAACGAGCATGTTTCCGGTCCGATCGGAGGACCCCTGAATTTGCTTCCAACCGATCCGTCCGCGATCTGTGAATGCCATTTTCATCGCCTCCTCGAGTTTCGGGAATCCAAGAGATGTGCTACGGAAAGTCATGCTTCTGCTTAATTCATAATAGATAGTTTAGTAATCATGAAACGTGCAAAA
>JAYSPJ010000369.1:0-4992 GCA_043722155.1 Bradyrhizobium sp. | reverse complement strand
CGAGCCGCGTCCGGGGTGCGGGCGGCTTCCTGCGGTTGCGGTGAACCATCGTTCGAACCGCGCAGGCGATCGATCGCCGCGCGCGCAAGCTCGTTGGCGTCGCGGCGCTCCTCCGGAACGCTCGCGGCCTCAGCCGGCGCAACCTGGGCAGGTACCGATGCCACCGGTGCGACCGCGGGGACGGGCGCCGGAACGGGCGCCGGAACGGGCGCCGGAACGGTCCTGGCGGCAGTCTTTTCACGCGGCGCAGGCTGATGCCGCCGCGTTTCCACCGGGATGGGAACGGTCTCCGTCGGCTTGTCGGTGACGTTCTCGGCCGGCCTTTCGGCGGCGGTCTTCTCGAGGATCGCCCGTTCCGAGATTCCCTTCGCCTTCACACCCGGACCCCGGGTATTGGCGGCGGCGGCGGATGTCTCGGGCGCAGCCTTCGGATCGACGGTCGAAACCGCCGACGCGACCGGGGCGCCCGGGGCGCCCGGGGCGCCCGGGGCGGGCTTGCTGACGATGTAATGATTGACGATGTAGGCCCCGATGACGGTCGCAGCCACCGACGGCAAAATGTCCACCGCGAATTTCGTAAGATACTTTTTCAGCATACCGGAACTCCCCGCATCGGTTTGATGCGGGAACTTTGAGGCGCATTAAGGGATCAACTGCGACGGATCGGTGGCAATCGGCTGATCTGGCGTAACAAGCCGATCACGGCAGCGTCAGCCGTCGCGGATCGTGAAGCGGCCCGCTGCGGCGGGCTCAAGGCTTCAGTTCGACTTCCAGGAACACGATTTCGCTGGATGTCTCGTTGAGGACGTCATGCTCGACGCCGGCTTTGCGGAAATAGGATTTTCCGACCCCGAGCTGCGCCTTGGAGCGGTCGCCGTTGGGCGCCACGATGGTCATTTCACCCGAGGTGACGGGGGACGATGACATAATCCATCCCGTGGGTGTGATGGCCGGTGGCGCTGCCCGGAGCCAGCCGCCACTCGGTGACACGGACTTCGGGGGTATCGATCTGAACGTCTGATTTGGCGCTGATCATCGTCGGTTTCTCCCGGTCGCGGCGGACAAGCCTTCAAACATCAATAGCGCACTCACTGCAGCCTGAGAACAGGGGCAACCGGCAGGAAGGTCAGCAGCAGAAACAGCGGCACCAGGATTGCGGCGGCCCGCAACAAATAGCCGAAGAAGCTCGGCATCCTGATCCCGCCTTCGGCCGCGATGGCCGCAACCATGAAGTTCGGTGCGTTGCCGATATAGGTCAGCGCGCCCATGTAGACGGCACCCATGGAAATCGCCGCCAGCGTTCCTGAAAGCGGCCCCATCAACTCACGCGCATCTCCGCCGGCGAGCTTGAAGAACAACAGATAGGTCGGCGCATTGTCGAGAAATGCCGACATCACGCCCGTGTACCAGAAATAGGCAACCTCGTGCGGCATGCCGTCACGCTCCGTCACCGCCGACAGGAGCCATGCGAAGAAGCCCTTCGGGCCGGCATCGAGCACGGCCAGCACTGGAATAATGACGATGAAGATCCCCGCGAACAGTTTGGCTACTTCCCTGATCGGCTCCCAGGTAAACCCATTCGCTCGGCGATGCTCGTCGTGCGTCAGCCACAGCGAGAGCAATGCGATCCCGACCAGCAGGACATCGCGCACCAGGTTCTGCAGCTCCAGCCTGGTGCCCATGATGTCGACGGCAATGCCGGGCCGCCAGCTTGCCGACACCAGAATGCTGCCGATGATGGCGGCTATCAGCACGACGTTGACGAGGCCACGAACTCGAACCGGCTCCGGTGGCTCGACACGACTGTCGATCGATTCACCTCGAAAGCGCCAAAGGTCGAGCGCGACGAACATCGCCAGCAGCAGCCCGGCAACGATGGCGGTCTGAATCCAGAGATTCCTCGTCGTCCAGAAGAAATCGACACCGTTCAGAAAGCCGATGAAGAGTGGCGGATCACCCAACGGGCTCAGTGCGCCGCCGACATTGGCGACGAGAATGATGAAAAAGACCATGACGTGAACGTTGTGTCGGCGCGAAACATTGGCGCGAATCAGCGGCCGGATCAGGATCATGGCCGCACCCGTGGTGCCGACGATACTGGCCATCACCGTACCGAGCGCGAGGATCGCTGCATTGTTCCAAGGCGTGCCCCTGATGTCGCCGCTGACGAGAATGCCGCCTGCAACGGTGTAGAGGGCGAACAGCAGCACGATGAAGCTCATATATTCACCCAGCATCGCATGCGAGAGCGCCGCGAACATCACCTGGCCGCCGGCGAACCACGCGATCGAGGCCAGCGCCAGCACAGACCAGGCCGCCGCGATCTTTCCGTAGTGCGCGTGCCACAGCTTCGGAAACAGCAGCGGCCCGAGCGCTATCGACAGCAGCAGGCCGGCGAAGGGCAGCGCAAATGGCCACTTCATCGCCGCGCCGTCGAGCGTGGCTGCAGATGCAGCTTGCGGGAGGACGACAAGCAACGCTGCGGTGAGAGCCAGGACCGGCAATTTCATATCGGCACACCGGTTACGGCACGAACACCAGGAACACGAATACGGCAAACACCACGACGTGAACCAGCCCGAACAGGATGCTGGTGCGGCCGGCACCGAAGGTGAGCATGCTGAGGATGAACGTCAACAGCAAGAGCACCATGCCCTGCGCATTCAGCCCAAGCACCAGTTGCTTGTCCAGCGCCCAGGCCACCACCGCAACCGTCGGGATGGTCAGCCCGATGGTCGCCAGCGACGAGCCGAGCGCGGCGGCGCCTGCGAAGCAACACCGCGAGCGCCGGAAAAATCCACGCCGAGCGCAGCATCGGGCCGTGTGCGCTCATACAACCATCCTCAAAGCCCGAGAAGCATCCAACGCTTCAAGCCATAGCATTCATCCGCCTCCCGGGAGACCGATGAATCGTCGCGCCGTTTCGATCGCACCAAAATTGTCGAGATCATTATGGCCGCCTTCGGGGAACCGGAGGAACTGCTTCGGTTCACGCGCGAGCGCGAACAGCCGCTCGCCGAAGGCGATGGGGATCGCCTGATCGTGCGCGCCGTGCATGATCAGGAGCGGAACTTTCACAAGCGCGATGCGCTGGTCGGAGCGAAAGGGGTCCCGCATCACGAGCCGTACCGGGAAGATTGGCAACAGCGAGGCAGCGACATCCGCCACCGACGAATAGGGCGCTTCAAGGATCAGTTTCGCAACCGGTTGTTCCGCAGCCAGCGCCACCGCCACGCCGCTGCCGAGCGAAAAGCCCCACACGACGATTTTGTTCGCGTTGTATCGCGCCGTGGTGAACGCATAGGCCGCCGCGGCATCCTGCAGCAGGCCCTGCTCGCTCGGCTTGCCGCTGGAGCCGGCGTAGCCGCGAAAGGAAAGCGCGACGACCCCGGTCCCGTCAGCGATGATGTCGCGAAAGCGGCCGAAGAAGCCGGCGAGGAAATCGCCATTGCCGTGGAAGTAAAGGACGACGGGACGGCCCGGCTTTGCGGGCGCGTGCCAGACGATGACCTTCTCGCCATCCGCCGTGGCCAGCAGATGTTCTTCGGCTTGCGGAAAGCCGGCAGCGGCAGGGGTCGTGCGCGCGACTTGCGGAATCGGGAACAGGAACGAGCGCTGCAGCAGGAACAGGGCCGCAAGCCCGCCGAAGTAGCCGACCGAAACGACGATCAGGAGCCATTTCAGGACGGTCATGAGTTCTCGTAGCTGGTGTTACATCCCCTTGACGATGTTCTCGGTCATCTTCTTGGCGTCGCCGAGCAGCATCATGGTGTTGTCGCGGTAGAACAGCGGATTGTCGATGCCGGCATAGCCTGACGCCAGCGAACGCTTGATGAACATCACGGTGCCGGCCTTCCAGACCTGCAGCACCGGCATGCCGTAGATTGGCGAGGTCTTGTCGTCCTCGGCCGCCGGGTTGGTGACGTCGTTGGCGCCGATCACGAAGGCGACGTCGGCCTGGGCGAATTCGGAATTGATGTCCTCGAGTTCGAACACCTCGTCATAGGGCACGTTGGCTTCGGCCAGCAGCACGTTCATGTGGCCGGGCATGCGGCCCGCCACCGGATGGATGGCGTATTTGACCTCGACGCCTTCCTTCTTGAGCTGGTCGGCCATTTCACGCAGCGCATGCTGCGCCTGTGCCACCGCCATGCCGTAGCCGGGCACGATGATGACCTTCTGCGCGTTCTTCATGATGAAGGCGGCGTCGTCGGCCGAGCCGAGTTTCACGGGACGCACTTCGCCGCCGCCTGCCCCTGCGGCCGCGGTCTCGCCGCCGAAACCACCCAGGATCACCGAGATGAAGGAGCGGTTCATCGCGTGACACATGATGTAGGACAGGATCGCGCCGGAGGAACCGACCAGCGCACCGGTGATGATCAGCGCAGAGTTGCCGAGCGTGAAGCCAATACCGGCGGCGGCCCAGCCGGAATAGGAATTCAGCATCGAGATCACGACCGGCATGTCGGCGCCGCCGATCGGGATGATCAGGAGTGCGCCGAGCGCCAGCGCGATGATGGTGATGAGCCAGAAATCCAGTGCGCTGCCCGTCATCACCAGACGAACGACGAACACCACCAGCGCCACGCCCAGTGCAACATTGATGATGTGGCGTGCCGGCAGGATGATGGGCGCGCCGCTCATGCGGCCGGACAGTTTTGCGAATGCGATCACCGAACCGGTGAAGGTCAGGGCGCCGATGGCGACGCCGAGCGACATCTCGATCAGGCTGGCGGCATGGATCTGGCCGGGCTTGCCGATGTCGAAGGCTTCGGGTGCATAGAACGCGCCGGCCGCGACCAGCACCGCCGCCATGCCGACCAGCGAGTGGAACGCGGCGACCAGTTCCGGCATCGATGTCATGGGCACGCGGCGCGCGATCACGGCACCAATGCCGCCGCCGATGGCGACGCCCAGGATCACCAGCACCCAGGCGAGGCCGTCCGCCGGCGGATGGCTGGCCAGCGTGGTCGCGATCGCGATCGCCATGCC
>JAYSPJ010000368.1:0-5094 GCA_043722155.1 Bradyrhizobium sp. | reverse complement strand
TTAATGGTCGGAGCGAGAGGATTTGAACCTCCGACCCCTAGTCTCCCAGACTAGTGCGCTAACCGGGCTGCGCCACGCTCCGATGCCGTTCCATTAGCTTCGATCAGGCTGCGGCGCAAGGCGCTAGCCAAGCGCGATCGGGCCCCGCGCGGGCGCCACGAAACCCGGTTCCCTGGATCGTGCCGGCTGGAGCGGGATGGGATCAGGTGGGGGGCGCGACGACGGACGCAGCGCGGCACGGGCGCCGCGGTTCCAGACATTCTATCTTTGCATGGGGTTGTTTTCGCAATTTTTGCAAAGGCCCTGTGCACGCGCTGCGCCGCGTCCGGGCCACGAGATCGTTGGTAATTTGCACATACGGCGAATCGATCCAACGCCAACCCATCATGACCTACCTGTCCTTCATCGCGGCTTCCAGCAATTCCCGGCAGGCAATCAGGTCGGCCAGCACGTTCTGCAGCCGCGCCACGTCGAGCGGGCGCGGCCCGGCGACGCCGGGGATGGGGCCGGAGTCCAGCGCCGGCATGCCGTCCTCGTCGGTGTCGAGCAGGCGGAAGTCGATGCCGTCGGCGGCCTCGTAATCGTCGTCGTCGAGGTCGAGACCGGGCGTGGCCTCCTCGTCGGCTTCCGAGAGGCTGCGTCCGACCGCCTCCTCGATCGCGCCGAAGTTGGCCACCGCGGTGGCGTCCGCCAGCCGCTGCACCGAGCCGATGCCGTGCTCCTTCAGGATCCGCTGCACCCCGCGGATGGTGTAGCCCTCGCCGTACAAGAGCCGGCGGATGCCGCGCAGCAGGTCGACATCGTCGGGGCGATAAT
The DNA here is from genome assembly GCA_043722155.1 of Bradyrhizobium sp. Lineage (GTDB taxonomy): Bacteria > Pseudomonadota > Alphaproteobacteria > Rhizobiales > Xanthobacteraceae > Bradyrhizobium. The sequence continues at coordinate 4,278 of JAYSPJ010000368.1, read as the reverse complement.
AGCGGCGGCCGCCGCTGCGCTTCATCGGCTTGATCTGGGTGAACCGCGTCTCCCAGAACCTGAGCACGTGCTGGGGGATGTCGAGGTCGGCTGCGACCTCGCTGATGGTTCGGAACGCATCCGGCGCCTTGTCCAAATGCCCGCTCCCTGTTGGGTCGTCCGGTTGGAGGACTAGAGCTCGGTTCCGATCAGATCAGAACCAATTCGCTCGAAAACGCCATGCCTACTCGGCTTTGTTGCCGTCGCCATTGCCGGTGCTGTGGCCGTTGATCCGCTGCTTCAGAATGGCCGACGGCTTGAACACCATCACGCGACGCGGCGATATCGGCACCTCGGTGCCGGTCTTCGGGTTGCGGCCGATACGCTGGCCCTTCTTGCGCACCATGAACGAGCCGAACGAAGACAGTTTCACCGTCTCGCCCTTCTCCAGGCAGTCGGTGATCTCTTTCAGCACCAGTTCCACAAACGCCGACGACTCCGTGCGCGACAGTCCCACCTTCTGGTAGACGGCCTCGCACAGGTCAACCCGTGTGACTGTTTTTCCGGTTCCGGTCATCGCCTGCCCCGCACTCTCGGCGAACAATATGTAGTTGAAATTAAGAGCTTAATGCGCGACGGTCAACAGCGCTCATCCATGCAGAAGCATGAAAGACAACAACAATCCGGATGGACTTTTTAATGCGGCGCTTACCAGCGCAACAGCGCCGAGCCCCAGGTGAAGCCGCCGCCCATGGCTTCCAGCAGCACCAGATCGCCCTTCTTCACCCGTCCGTCCCTGACCGCCACCGCCAGCGCCAGCGGTATAGATGCCGCCGAGGTGTTGCCGTGCAGGTCCACCGTCAGCACCACCTTCTGCGGCGCAATATGGAGCTTGTGCGCCGAAGCATCGATGATTCGCTTGTTGGCCTGGTGCGGAACGAACCAGTCGATGTCCTCGGCCGTGGTGCCGGTGGCCTTGAACGCATCGTAGATCACGTCGGTGATCATGCCGACCGCATGCTTGAACACTTCGCGGCCCTCCATCCGGAGATAGCCCACCGTCCGGGTCGAGGACGGTCCGCCGTCGACGTAGAGTTTCGACTTGTGCCGGCCGTCGGAGCGCAGGTGCGTCGTCAATATGCCGCGGTCGCCGGCCTCGCCCGGCTGCGGCTGGGCTTCCAGAATGATGGCCCCGGCGCCGTCGCCGAACAGCACGCAGGTGCCGCGGTCGTTCCAGTCGAGGATCCGCGAGAACGTCTCGGCGCCGATCACCAGCGCGCGCTTGAAGGCGCCGGTGCGCAGAAAATTGTCGGCGGTGGCGAGCGCGAAGATGAACCCCGAGCAGACCGCCTGCAGGTCGAAGGCCGCGCCGTGGTGGATGCCGAGGGCGGCCTGCACCGCGACCGCGGTGGCGGGAAAGGTATTGTCCGGCGTCGAGGTGCCGAGCACGATGAGGTCGATCGACTGGGCGTCGATCCCGGCATCGGCCAGCGCCGCCCGCGCTGCGTTGATCGCCAGATGCGAGGTGAACTCGCCCTCGGCGGCGATGTGGCGCTGCCGGATCCCGGTGCGCTGCACGATCCACTCGTCCGAGGTGTCGATCCGCGCCGCCAGTTCGGCATTGGTCAGGATCTGCTGCGGCAGATAGGAGCCGCAGCCGAGCACGACCGAACGTGTTGCAGTCACGAGACAGCCTCCTGCGAGGTCTGCGCCTGAGCCAGCGCGCGGCCATCGCGATTGAGCATTTGATTGATCTTGGTCAGGAGATCGTAGCGGACCATCTCATAGCCAACATCGACGGCATAGGCAAAGCCTTCGGCGTCGGTTCCGCCGTGGCTCTTGACCACGATACCGTTGAGGCCGAGCACCACGCTGCCGTTCGATTTCGAGGGGTCGAGCTTGTCGCGCAGCGCCTTGAAGGCGTTTTTGGCGAACAAATAGCCGATCTTCGCGCGCCAGCTGCTCGATATGGCGTTGCGCAGGAATTCGGTGATTTGCCGCGCCGTGCCCTCGGCCGCCTTCAGGGCGATGTTGCCGCTAAAGCCCTCGGCGACGATGACGTCGGCGGCGCCCCTGCCGATGCCGTCGCCCTCGACGAAGCCGATATATTCCAGTTGCGGCAGGTTCATCGCGCGCAGCAGCTCCGCCGCCTCGCGAATCTCCTCACGGCCCTTGATTTCCTCAACACCGATATTGAGCAATCCAACCGTCGGACGTTCCAGACCGAACACCACGCTCGCCAGCGCGCTGCCCATTACCGCCAGCGCCACGAGATGATGCGCATCGCCGCCGATGGTGGCGCCGAGGTCGAGCACGACCGAATCGCCGCGCGCCGTGGGCCATATCGCCGCCAGCGCCGGCCGGTCGATACCGGGCAACATGCGCAGGCAGAACCGCGCCATCGCCGCCAGCGCGCCGGTGTTGCCGGCGGAGATCGCGACATCGGCCTCGCCTTTCTTGACGGCGTCGATCGCAAGCCACATCGACGAGGTCTTGCGACCGCGGCGCAAGGCCTGGCTGGGCTTGTCATGCATGCTGACGGCGACGTCGGTATGAATGACGCGGGAAGCCGCCTTCAACGCCGGATGTTTTTCAAGCTCAGGGTCGATCAGCGCCCGATCGCCAAACAGCAGAAATTCGGAGTCGGGATGCCGGGTCAACGCGACAGCAGCGCCGGGAACGACGACCGATGGGCCGAAATCGCCACCCATGGCGTCAAGCGCGATTCGAACCTTTTTCGGCATGAACGACCCGGAAACCTGATCTTGTGCTGCGGCCTTGAAGCGCTCGGCCGCGGACTGGAAATCGCCGCCAATGGCGGCGATCGGCGAAGCGCTGTTGCGCCCCGGCCGGGCCGGGACAATACCGTGTCCCCTGCCCGACACAACCTCTTGACCCCAGCCTTTTGCGAAACTGGCCCACTAAGGGCAGAATCGACCTATGCGGATAAGGCAAGTTAGTTCAATGCATTAGCCGGCATTCCTGTACCGACGCCGGATCCACTTCGACGGGAATGCGAGCTTGCGACCGATTCAGCCATGCCTCCGCACTGCTTTGGCGTGGCTTCAGGACGGCCGTAAGGCTCGCTTCAAGGCTTTCCCGGCTTCTTCGGGCCAGCGGGTCTGGCGTCGAGCTGCAGCGCCTTGAGCGCGGCAAACGGATGATCCTCGGGATCCTCGGCGACCACCGGCGCCTCGAACACCGCGTCCGGTTTGCGCGGATAGGGATCGACGGCGAGATAGAGCGCGTCGGTCGCGATGCGGCCGAGATCGATCACGCCGTTTTCGATCGGCTCCGGCGGATCCGGAATTTCCACATCGCTCTCGGCCGCCTCCTCGACCAGATCTGCCATCTCGGGAATCTGCTCGGATGGAGCGAAGATCAGATCGATCGGCTCGTCGATGTCGTTCTCGATCGGATCGAGCGTCACCACACAGGTCTGCCCGACCCGCGCCCGAACCCTTCCCTCGACGTGGAAGCGGCCGCCGCTCATCGGAGTGACGTCGAGCGACGCACTGGCGACCAGAACTTCGCGCAAGCCGCCGACCTCGGCGATCGCCTCTCGCATGGCCTTGTCGGCTTCGATGTCGCGATGCAGTCCGGTGTCGGGGATCTGCAGCACGGCGATGGGAACGCGCCAGGGATCGGGCTTGTCGGGCTTGTCGGTCGGTCTGTTCATGGCTTACCGTTCATGGCTTGCGCGCCTGTCTGCGCTGGCGAGGGGAATTTCCACGATCCGCCCAGCAGCGCCGTGTCGTCCAGTCCCGCGAGGTCCGCAAGCGCCGCCTCGGCATAGACGGCAAGCTGCCGGGCCTTGTCGATGTGCTCGCCGTTCAGAATATTCTTGCACAAAGCCAGCGCCAGCGGCTCCCGGCCCGCGCTCAAGGCGAGATCGTAGGCCGCCACACGGCCGTAGAACGCCTCCCCGAAGGCCCGCATGCGCTTCGGGACGGTGACGTCGCCGACCCCCATTTCGCGCAGATTGGCGTCCATGTCGTCGCAGAATCGGTCGAACAGCGCCTGGGACAGGGCCGCCGCGCCTTCCATCGGCCGCATCCGCCGCAACACCATCCACAAATGCAGCACCAGGAGATCAAAACGGCCGTTAACCGTGTCCGACACGCCCAAGTCCCGATAAAACAGGGGTTCTCGCGCTTGCGTCACGATCATGCCATAGATGGCCTCAATGGTGCCGCGCGTGGGCATCCGGGGTTTCCTGAAGTGATTGAACGGCCAAAGCATTGTGGGTTCCGCAGGCGAGCCCCAAAGGTTTCCGTATTGGGAGCCCGCGCATGTTGC
>JAYSPJ010000367.1:0-2464 GCA_043722155.1 Bradyrhizobium sp. | reverse complement strand
CACGGCGCAAGCCGCGATCAGGACGATCAGCAGGCCATAGCCGCCGGTCCAGATCAGGTTTTGCGTGCGCAGCGTGAACATCGGCTCCAGCAGCACCGGGTAGGACAACAGCGCCAGAAAACTGCCGATATTCGATGAAGCATAGAGAAAATAGGGATCGGGGCCGTTGGGATGGCCGGTGCGCACGAACCAGGCCTGCAGCAGCGGATTGTTGGCCGCCAGCGCGAAGAACGGCAGCCCGATCGAAACCGCGAACAGGCCGAGCAGCCAGAACGCGTAGCCCGAGGCCGGGGACTCGCCCCAGCCGCCGGCAATCGACAGCGGCAGCGACAGCAAGGCGACCGCCAGCAGCACCAGATGGATCGCCACCGGGATCACGCAGTTGCGGATCTGCATCAGGTGGTGCGCATAGGCATAGCCGCCGAGCAGCAGCGACTGGAAGAACACCATCGCCACTGACCACACCGCCGGCGAGCCGCCGAGCCGCGGCAGCACCATCTTGGTGAACAGCGGCTGCACCGAAAACAGCAGCAGCGCGCTGACGAAGATGGCGGCGGTGTAGGCCACCAGCACCAGCCGGTTTCGGGCAATGGAGGGCTGGTCCGTGACGGCGGACGGCTCAGAGAAACGCATGAAAGCTCCGGCTTGAATCCGGCTGAAAGCCGGCGGCGGATTCCGGCAAGAGCGCCGGAGGCACAGGATAGAGCATAGGGCAAGATCGCGGGCAATGCAGGCACCAACCCGTCACTTCACGCTGTGCTGCCGTACGCATCTTCGCTAAAGGATGGAAACGTCATTCCGGGGCGATGCGAAGCATCGAACCCGGAATCTCGAGATTCCGGGTCTGGTCCTTCGGACCATCCCGGAATGACGTATCGATTATAGATCCTGAAGCGGACATGAACGAAACCGACATCGTCATCATCGGAGCGGGCCATAACGGCCTCACCTGCGCGGCCTATCTGGCGATGGCCGGACTGCGCGTGAAGGTGATCGAGCGTCGCAAGGTGGTCGGCGGCGCCGCGGTGACGGAGGAATTCCATCCCGGGTTCCGCAATTCGGTGGCGGCCTACACCGTCAGCCTGCTCAATCCGCAGATCATCGCGGACCTGAAACTGGCCGAGCACGGCTTGAGGATCGTCGAGCGCCGGGCGCAGAATTTTCTGCCCGCCCCCGATGGCAGCTATCTGCTGACCGGCGAGGGCCGCACCCGTCAATCGATAGCAAAACTCAGCGAACGCGACGCCGTCAGGATCGATGCGTTCAACCGCGAGCTCGAAGAGATCGCCGACGTGCTCCGCGCCTTCGTGCTGCGGGCGCCGCCGAATATCGTCGAGGGCTTCGGCGTCGGGGCGATCCGCGAAGCCTTCAACGCGCTCGGCACCGCCAGCATCCTGAACAAGTTGTCGCTGCAGCAGCAGCGCTCACTGCTCGACCTGTTCACACGTTCGGCCGGCGAGATGCTGGACGAGACGTTCGAGAGCGATCTGGTCAAGGCGCTCTACGGCTTCGACGCCATCGTCGGCAATTACGCCAGCCCTTATGCCGCGGGCTCGGCCTATGTGATGCTGCACCACGCGTTCGGCGAGGTGAACGGCAAGAAGGGCGTCTGGGGCCACGCCATCGGCGGCATGGGCGCGATCACGCAGGCGATGGCGAAGGCGGCGCTCGGCCATGGCGTCGAGATCGAAACCGATGCCGGCGTGCGCGAGGTGATCGTCGAACGCGACCGCGCGGTCGGCGTCATCCTCGACAACGGCAAAACCGTTCGCGCCAAATACGTCGCCTCCAGCGTCAATCCGAAACTGCTGTATACGCGGCTGATGCCGGCGGATGCGCTGCCGGCGGAATTTCTCGGCCGCATCAGGAACTGGCGTAACGGCTCAGGCACCTTCCGGATCAACGTCGCGCTCAATGCGCTGCCCTCGTTCACCGCGCTGCCGGGCGAAGGCGATCATCTCTCGGCCGGCATCATCATCGCCCCGGATCTGGGCTATATGGACCGCGCCTGGCAGGACGCCCGCGAGCATGGCTGGAGCCGCGCGCCTGTCGTGGAGGTTCTGATTCCCTCCACGCTCGACGACACGCTGTGCCCGCCGGGCCAGCATGTCGCCAGCCTGTTCTGCCAGCATGTCGCGCCGGAATTGCCCGGCGGCAGGTCATGGGACGACCACCGCGAGGAGGTCGCCGATCTCATGATCGCGACGGTGGACCAATACGCGCCGGGATTCGCGGCCAGCGTGATCGGCCGGCAGCTGCTGTCGCCGCTCGATCTGGAGCGCCAGTTCGGTCTCCTTGGTGGAGATATCTTCCACGGCGCGCTGACGCTCAATCAATTGTTCTCGGCGCGGCCGATGCTCGGCCACGCCGATTATCGCGGGCCGCTGAAGGGCCTCTACCATTGCGGCAGCGGCGCGCATCCCGGCGGCGGCGTCACCGGCGCCCCCGGCCACAACGCCGCGCG
>JAYSPJ010000366.1:0-4074 GCA_043722155.1 Bradyrhizobium sp. | reverse complement strand
CCGGCGAGTACCAGCTCAAGCCGCCGCTGCCGTTTACGCCCGGAGTGGAAGCCGCCGGCGAGGTGGTCGAGGTCAACGGCGCCGACGGCGTCGCGGTCGGCGACAAGGTGATCGTCAAGATGCGACACGGCGCCTACGCCGATGAGGCCGTCGTCACACCGTCACAATTGACGCCGCTGCCGTCGACCTTCGACTACGCCGAGGGTGCGACGTTTCTGGCCGGCCACGGCACCGCCTATCACGCGCTGATCGATCGCGGCCAGATTCAGCCCGGCGAAGTGCTGCTGGTGCATGGCGCCGGCGGCGGCGTTGGGCTCGCCGCGGTCGAGATGGGCAAGATGCTGGGGGCCACCGTGATCGCCGCGGCGTCGTCCGAAGAGAAACTCGCGGTGGCGCAGGCGCGCGGCGCCGATCATCTGGTGCTCTATGGCCGCGAGCCGTTCCGCGACGCCGTCAAGCGCATCACCGACGGGCGCGGCGCCGACGTGGTGTTCGATCCCGTCGGCGGCGAGGTGTTCGAGAACAGCATGCGCTGCATCGCCTGGGGCGCGCGGCTGCTGGTGATCGGCTTCACCGGCGGCATCGGGCTTGCCCGCACCAACCTGTTGCTGATCAAGGGCGCCAGCGTGCTCGGCGTCCGCGCCGGCGAGGCGGTGCGGCGAAATCCCGCGCTCGCGGAAGTGCGATTGAAGGCGCTGACCGAATGGGCTGAGCAGGGGAAAATCCGCCCCAACGTTTCGCATCGGTTACCGCTGGAAGAATGGGCAAAGGCGATGCGGCTATTGGTCGACCGCAAGGCAATCGGGCGCGTGGCGCTGATGATGCGTTAAGGCGCGCTTCGCGCCGTGCCCACCATCTTTGTTCAACGGCGGTCGTGGGCACGCTTCACCTTGCCCACCCCACGATTCCCGCGATACGGTGAGACTCGCCATTGCGAACGAAGCGATGCAATCCAGAGTTAGCGTTATCCTCACTTATACTCCCGCTCGTCCCACCAGGGAAAATAGTCGGGCATGTCGGCCGATACCTTGTTCTTGAACACCGCCGGACGTTTTTCCAGGAACGACACCACGCCTTCCTTCACATCCTCGGAACGCCCGCGGGCGTAAATGCCGCGGCTGTCGATCTTGTGCGCTTCCATCGGATCGTCGGCGCCGAGCATGCGCCACATCATCTGCCGGATCAGCGCCACCGACACCGGCGCGGTCTTCGCGGCGATCTCCTTGGCCATTGCGCGTGCGGTGGGCAGCAACTCGTCCGGGGGTACCACCTTGCTGACGAGGCGGCCGGCCAGCGCTTCCTGCGCCGGGAATACGCGGCCCGTAAAACACCACTCCAGCGCCTGGGCGATACCGACGAGGCGCGGCAGGAACCAGCTCGACGCCGCCTCCGGCACGATGCCGCGCTGGGAAAACACGAATCCGATCCGGGCGTTCTCGGAGGCGATGCGGATATCCATCGGGAGCAGCATGGTGGCGCCGATGCCGACCGCCGGGCCGTTCACCGCCGCAATCACGGGTTTCAGGCATTTGAAGATCCGCAGCGTCACCATGCCGCCGCCATCGCGCACCTGGGGATCGCTGTAATCGACCTTGCCGTCGGCCAGCCGTTTCACCGGCCCGCGCCGCGCGTCGCGGTCGAAGGTATTGGCGCCGGAGGAGAGATCGGCGCCGGCGCAGAACCCGCGCCCCGCGCCGGTCACGATGATGGCGCGGACCTCGTCGTCCTTGTCGGCCGCATCGAAAGCGCTGATCAACTCCGCCTGCATGGTGCCGTTGAAGGCGTTGAGCTTGTCGGGCCGGTTCAGGGTAATGGTGAGAATCTGCTCGTCGATCTCGTATTTGATCGTCTCATACGCCATTGGTGTTTCCTCTTGTCTATATTGTCTTGTGATTGTTTGGACCGTCATTCAGGGATGGTCCGAAGGACCAGACCCGGAATCTTGAGATTCCGGGTTCGCCGCTTCGCCCCGCCCCGGAATGACGTGGAAATTATTTCTTCGGCGGGCTTGGCCACGGCTTCTGCGGCCCCCGTAATCCCTCGAACGCCTTGGCCATGCCGAGTACGCCGAAGTCGTCGAAGCGACGGCCGACGATCTGCACGCCAATCGGAAAACCCTTTCTGTCGAACCCGCCGTTGATCGAGACGGCCGGATTTTCCGCCATGTTCCACGGCACGGTATAGGCGATGTGCTCAAACGGTTTTAGGGGATCGTTGAGCGGGGCGGCGAGGTCGGCGGCGAAATTCACCACCGGCGAGACCGGCGAAATCACATAGTCGATCTCGCAGAACAGTTTGGCTGCCGCCGCCCGAATCGCCATGGTGGCGTTGAAACCCCTGATGACGTCGACACCAGACAGTTTGGCGCCGGTCTCCGCCCATTGCCGGATATAGGGCAGCGCCTTGGCGCGTTCGGCCGGCGTCAGCTTCGACAGATCGTCCCACATCCGGGCGCGCCAGAAATTGTCGAGTCCGTCGAGAATTTCGCGCGTCATCACGCCATCGACTTCGGTGACGACCGCGCCGGCCGATTCGAACGCTTTGGCGGCCTTCACGGCCACGTCGCGCACGTCCTCCTCCAGCGCCTGGCCTGTGCCGGCATCGAGCATCAGGCCGATGCGCAGCTTGCGCGGCGATTTTTCCAGCATCTTCCAGTTGATGTCGTTGGGCGGCAGGCTCATGCCGTCGCGGCGATCGGGCCGCGACAGCACGCTCATCATCAAGGCGGCGTCATCGACAATGCGGGTCATCGGTCCGGCGACGCGGCCGACATAGGGCGGGTCGACCGGAATTCGCCCGAGGCTCGGCTTCAGCGCGACGAGACCGCACCAGCACGCCGGCAGCCGTACCGAGCCGCCGATATCGGTGCCGAGATGCAGCGGACCGTAACCCGCCGCAGCCGCAGCACCTGCGCCGGAACTGGAGCCGCCGGGATTCTTGGCTAGGTCCCAGGGATTGCGGGTGAGGGGATGGAAGCTGGAGAGCCCCGACGACAGCATGCCGTAATCCGGCATGGTGGTCTTGGAGAAGATAATCGCACCCGCTTCGCGCAGCCGCGCCGCGGGCGGCGCATCCCGCTCCGCCGGCACGAGCGGCATGCTGGCGGCGCCGAGCGGCACCGGGACGCCCTTGGTGGCGATATTGTCCTTGATGGTGACGGGCACGCCGTCGAGCGCGCCCATCGGCTCGCCATTCTGCCAGCGTTCGGTCGATGCTTTTGCAACCACTCGCGCGCCGTCGGGATCGAACGCGTAAAGCGCCTTGATGTGCGGCTCCCACACCGCGATATGCGTCAGCACGTCCTCCAGCACTTCCGACGGCGAGAACTGCTTCGCGCGAAAGCCCGCGATAAGGTCGACGGCGGAAAGATCGTGCAGCGACGTGACCGCTTCTTGGGATGCTTTTTGGGATGCCGGTTTATGCATGGGCGCCTGCCGGAAGGCGGGTTTCGATGATGCGCGCGAACATGCTGGCCCCGATCGGGAGAATCCTGTCGTCGAGGATATAGCCGGGATTGTGCACCGGCACCGAGCCTTCGTGTCCGACCCAGAAATACGCTCCCGGCACGGCGTGCAGCATATCGGCAAAATCCTCGCTGCCCATCTTGGGCTGCGTCCGGGTGATGACCTTGTCGGGGTCGACCACCGTGCGCGCCACTGCGGCAACCACGGCGGACTGTTCCTCCTCGTTGACCAGCACGCTGAAGCCGTCGCGGATGTCGACTGTGATCTCGACCTGGAAGGCGCTGGCGATGCCGGCGCAGAGCGCGCGCATCCGCTCGCGGATCAGCACGCGCACCTCGTCGGAAAAGGCGCGGACCGTGCCGCACAGTTTCGCTTCGCCGGGGATCACGTTGTAGGCGGAGCCGGCGTGAATCTGGGTGATCGACAGCACCGCGGGCTCATGCGGATTGACGTTGCGGCTGACGATGGTCTGCAGCGCCTGGCCGAGCGTCATCGCAATGATGACGGGATCCTTCGAAAAGTTCGGCATCGCGCCGTGCGCGCCATAGCCCGATATGACGATGTCGAAGAAGTCGGCGCCGGCCATCGCCGGTCCCGGCAGGATCGCGAT
>JAYSPJ010000365.1:0-8033 GCA_043722155.1 Bradyrhizobium sp. | reverse complement strand
GCCGCCGTACAGGGCCGCGAGGTCGACCACGATCGACAGCCCCAGCCCCGAACCCGGCTTGGATTCGTCCAGCCGCTGGCCCCGGCGCGAGACCTGCGCCCGTTCGGCCGCCGACAACCCGCGCCCGTCGTCGTCGACGATGATGCGAAGCATCGGGCCGGCGCCCGGCGCGACCGCTGGTTCCACCAGCACCTCGATGAAGACCTGCGCCGCCGCCCATTTGCAGGCGTTATCGACGAGATTTCCGGCCATTTCCTCGATGTCCTGCCGCTCGCCGCGAAACTTCGCCCGGGCGTCGGCCTTGACGCCGATGACGATGTCGCGATCGCGGTAGATCTTCTCCATGGTCCGGCGCAACGCCTCGATCGCGGGCGCAACCTCGGTGACGGTCCCGATCACGGTGAGCCGCGCGGCGATGCGGGCGCGTTCCAGATGGTGCGCGACCTGGTCGCGCATCACATCGGCCTGTTCCAGAACCTTGGCCGCGAACGGGTCGGCGCCGCGCGCGGAGGCTTCGTTGACGATGACCGACAGCGGCGTCTTGATGGCATGGGCGAGATTGCCGACATGGGTGCGGGCGCGCTCGACGATTTCCCGGTTGGCGTCGATCAGCGCGTTGGTCTCCCGCGCCAGCGGCGCGATCTCGACGGGGAACTCGCCCTCAAGCCGTTCGGCACGGCCGGAGCGGATATCGGCGATCGATTCCGAAATGCGCTTCAGCGGCGCAAGCCCGAACCGGACCTGGAAGATGGTGGTCAGCACCAGCACGATCGACAATGCCGCGAAGGTGCCGCCGAGATAGTAGTCGAAGCTGCGGATTTCGTCGAAAATCTCGGACGCGTCGCCGGCCACGCTGATCAGAAACCTGCCGTCGGCGCCGAGATCGACCGGCCGTTCCACTATCCGCAGCATCTGGCCCTCGGGGCCATCGACATAGCCCAGGCGGACGCCAGCCGCGGTCAGATCGGCGCCATGCTCTTCTAGCTTCGGCAGCTTCTTGTCCCACAGCGAGCGCGACGCGCGCAGCTCGGGCTTGTCGCCGTCGGCGCGCGTGATCTGCCAATACCAGCCGGACAGCGGCAGTTCGAACAGCGGCTCGCCGAGCGACTGGAACTGACCGGGCGTGTTATCCGGCGTCGCCACTTCCGCGATGATGGTGCGGAGATAGAGATTGAGACGGCGGTCGAACGCGCGCTCGGTGGCGCCGCGGTAGACCGACGACAGCACGATGCCGGTGATGGCCAGAATCACCACCACCCAGGCGGTCGCCGACAGGAACAGCCGGGTGGCGAGCGAGCTACCGCGCATCAGGGCGTCATCCCGAAACGCATGTCCAGGGGCCACGACCCGATCGATGGATGGCAGTATTCGGACAGGATCATGCCCGGACCAGAGCGCAAGCCAGGGGCTCGATCAACACCTTTGATCAGCCGCCCGGCGAGGGCGGTGTCAGCAGATAGCCGAGCCCCCGCACGGTCTGGATGATGTCGACGTCCAGCTTCTTGCGGATGCGGCCGACGAACACTTCGATGGTATTGGAGTCGCGATCGAAATCCTGATCGTAGAGATGCTCGACCAGTTCGGTGCGCGACACCACGCGTCCGGCATGGTGCATCAGATAGGCCAGCAAGCGATATTCGTGCGAGGTCATCTTGATCGGGTTGCCCGACACGCTGACCCGGCCCGTCCTGGTATCCAGCGATACCGGTCCGCAGGTCAGCTCGGACTGGGCGTGGCCGGTGGAGCGGCGCAGCAACGCGCGAATCCGGGCCAGGACCTCCTCGAGATGAAACGGCTTTGCCACGTAGTCGTCGGCGCCGGCGTCGAAGCCCTGCACCTTGTCGCTCCAGCGGTCGCGCGCGGTGAGGATCAGAACCGGCATCGTGCGGCCGTTGCGGCGCCATGCCTCCAGCACCGAGATGCCGTCCATTTTCGGCAGGCCGATGTCGAGCACGACGGCGTCATAGGGTTCGCTGTCGCCGAGAAAGTGCCCTTCCTCGCCGTCGAAGGCGCGGTCGACCACATAGCCGGCGTCGCTCAGCGCCGTCGTCAGCTGACGGTTGAGATCCGGGTCGTCCTCAACGACGAGCAGGCGCAAGCTGGTCTCCGCAATTTATCCCGGCAAGATCGCCGCCATCCAGATGAGGCGCGGCGGCGTGAATGCCGGATGAACAGCAATCGATTCGCATCATTACTTTTTCTTCACAACCGCGTCGACTTCCTCACAACCCCATCGACCGCTGGAACCGGGCCAGCAGCGGCAGCGGGCTTTGCGCAAGCGCCGATCTAACCGCCTAACACGCCGAATCGGAAGCCCCAAACAGGCTGCCGGCCGCGCCGACTCGTGATCGTCCACATCTGATCCCGCGGTCGGACGGTGCGCCCCGGCCGCGCTTTTTTCAGCAGCAGATCATGGCTGGATGCGTCAACATAGCCGCCCAAAGCGAGCTCTATTGACCAGCGACTCGGCCATTTTTGGCGTCAGACTGGTTGTATCACCAAGAGGCCCTTTGGCGATTGCTGGTGACAGAGAGTATGGCGCTCCCGCCTCCTCGATGAGGATCGTCACGTCAAGGACCGGAAACAGCGGGCAAGGCCTTCGCCCTCGACCGTGCGCTTGCGGTGCGGGCCAGGCCGCAGACGGTGTTCCGCCGATGCACCTCTATCGCGATATGAGCGGCTGGACGCTGTTGTTCGTCCTGCTCACCTTCGCCGTCATCTGCGATGGCTTCGCGATCTGGATGGGGTGGCTTTCGACGCATTGAAATTCGGCGATGCACCTCCCCTGGCTGGTAACGGGTGCGCATGAGGCGACCCTTGGCTGTCGCATCGCCGTCCGGAGCCCACGCTGGGCGTTTCCTCCCCGACTGCCCGGTGGCCCCACGGCTGCCGGGCCCATTTTTGCGCGACGAGCCGGAAGTCTTTTAGTAGCAGACGCGCCCTGCCCGATCCATGCAACCATCCTGCCCCGCCACGGTTAACGCCGTTAGGAGATTGCAGGCCTCATCCGCTTGAAACCGGGTTCCCCGGTGATATTCTCACCCGTCACTTGTTGCGTTTACGGAGTATCCCATGGCCCCCCGCGCCAACTGGAAAGGCTTCCTGCGCCTTTCGCTCGTGACCTGCCCGGTCGCCCTGTACCCGGCGACGTCGGATACCGAGAAGGTCAGCTTCAACCAGATCAACCGCAAGACCGGCCACCGCATCAAATATGCCAAGGTCGATGCCGACACCGGCGAGGAAGTCGCCGCCGAAGACATCATGAAGGGCTACAAGGTCGACACCGACACCTACATCGAGGTGTCGAAGGACGAACTCGACGACATCGCGCTGGAATCGACCCGCACCATCGAGATCGACGAATTCGTGCCGAAGACCGACATCGACAGCCGCTATCTGATCCGTCCCTATTATCTGGTGCCCGACGGCAAGGTCGGCCACGACGCCTTCGCGGTGATCCGCGAAACCATCCGCGGCATGAACAAGGTCGCGATCGGCCGCGTGGTGCTGACCAACCGCGAACACATCATCGCGCTGGAGCCGCTCGACAACGGCCTGATGGGGACGTTGCTGCGCTACCCCTATGAGGTGCGCAGCGAGAAGGAATATTTCGAGGACATCCAGGATGTGAAGATCACCAGGGATATGCTGGATCTCGCCAGGCATATCGTCGAACGGAAATCCGGCTCGTTCGAACCCGACCGGTTCGAGGACCGCTATGAATCCGCGCTGATCGACCTCATCAATCAAAAGCGCAACGGCGTCAAAGCCACCGCGAAATCAGCACCGAAAACCAGCGGCAACGTCATCAATCTGATGGACGCGCTGAAGCGCAGCCTCGCTGGCGGAAAACAGTCACCTCCGGCCGCCAAGGCAAAGGGCAAGAAGCCGCGCAAGGCCGCCGCCGGCCAGCGCGAGATGCTGCTGCCGATCAGCGGCAGCGGCAAGCGCGCGGCCAAGCCAGAGCCGAAGAAGGCCGAGAAGCCGGTGCGCGCGCCGGTCCGGTCGAAAAAGGCAGGCTAGATGCGCCAGCGCCCGCCGCGGCGCGCGATCGTTTCAGGTCAGGGCAATATGCCAACACTGCAGCACCCGCTAGCCCGAGATGCCGTGGTCGACGCCGTTCGATGAGCCGATCCCGGGTCGGGATGATGCGGGCTCTGAGTGGGGATGAAGAAGGGCGGTGATGGCCCGCCGGCTTTGCTCCGTCACTACTTCAGCGATGAATTCACCGAGGTGAAGCTGCCGTTGAGGGCGGTGCCGATGCCGTTGACGGCGGCGATGATCACGAAGGCGATCCCGGTCGCGATCAGGCAATATTCGATGGCGGTCGCGCCGGATTGGTCGCACAGGAATTTTGAAAGAAGCCGTCGCATTCAAAACTCCTTTCGACGCGCCACGGGTTTCTCCCGCGCTGGTATCCGGAGCCAAAACCTAAATTGGATTGGTTGACGGCCCATTGACGAATACGCTGAACGAACGGTTAAGCCCGAAATCGGCATTTGCCGGATGCGCGGACGGGGCGCCGCCGCGACCTGCAAATGCAGCGCTCGCACCGGTATTCATACGGGACCAAAAATTTACCTTTGATTTCGCCCCCGGCTCACATGGTCGCCCGTGGAGTGAGCGAAAATGCCGGCCCAGCAGCGGGACGTGAGAAGGAACTATATCGGCATCGTGAACGACCGGGTCGCGGAGCAACGCGCCGTCGAGTCGCCGGCGAAATCCGGTCACCTCGTGAGAGACTATTTCCTTGCGTTGATGGCAGCCGTGCTGAAACGACGACGTGAGACGGGAAGCTGACTGTGCTTCTCGCCTCATCTCGCTTCACAGGATGACTGGAACCAGGACGCTCGCGATCAGAAATTGCGCTGGGCGCGGACCTGCAGCAAGAACCTATCCTGGTCCTTGAACTCGTAAAGAGCCGGGCCGAGGATGAGGTTTCTGGCCGACATGTGAATCTCCCGATATCGCGAATCATGCAGATGCATGTGTCAGACGCCGACTAACGCAACAATCTTCACCGGCAATTGACGAGGCCGTGAGCAGGCTCCATTTGGCCAGTTGCCTTGATCTTTGCGCCACGTCCGGTGAAATACGGGTTTCGTCTTCGCGAGGTGGGGCAGACAGCAAAAATATTCTTCGCTTGTGAGGTGCGTACGATATCACCATGATTTGGGTCAATCGTACTCACCCAACCGGGCTTATCTGGTTCAGATGTTCCCTCCGGCCGGCCATGCCAAATGAACTCCGTCGACACGTCCCGCCCACCCTTGAAAATTCGAAGCGTCAATCTGGACACCGGCCGCGAAAACGTCGTGGTCATTTCGCGGCACTCGAAGGCGTTGCGCCCGGAAATCTTTCGCGGCTTCAGCCGGGTCGAACTGCGCCGAAATTCCAGGGTGCTGCTGGCCACTCTCCTTATCACAGATGACAACGCCCTGGTCGGCCCCGATGAAATCGGCCTTTCCGAACCGGCATTCCGGCGCTTCGCCGAACCGCCGGGCAGTCTGGTGGCGGTCACGCCGGCTGTGCCACCGGAAAGTCTCGAGGCGGTGCGCGGCAAGATCCGGGGCCGGACCCTGAGCGCGACGGAAATAGACGCGATCATCAATGATCTGACCCACTATCGATATTCGGACATGGAAATTGCGGCGTTTCTGATCTCTTCCGCCAGTTTCATGACGAGCGATGAACTACTCGCCCTCACCGGCGCAATGGCGCAGGCCGGAACGCAGCTGAAGTGGGCCAATCCGATCGTCGTCGACAAGCATTGCATAGGCGGAATCCCCGGCAACCGGACTTCCATGATCGTGGTGCCGATCGTGGCGGCGCACGGACTCACCATCCCGAAGACCTCCTCGCGCGCCATTACCTCTCCGGCAGGCACGGCGGATACGATGGAGGTACTGGCGCGGGTCAATGTCGGCGTTGACGAGATGAAGGCTATCGTTGCGGCCTGCAATGGCTGTCTGATCTGGGGCGGGCACGTCAACCTGTCGCCGGCCGACGATATCCTGATTTCGGTGGAGCGGCCGCTCAGCCTCGACACCCGCGAGCAGATGGTCGCTTCGATCATGTCGAAGAAACTCGCGGCCGGCTCGACTCACCTCCTGATCGACCTGCCGGTCGGTCCGACGGCCAAGCTCACCAATGGCATCGAGGCGATGAGGCTGCGCAAGCTGTTCGAATTCGTCGGCGATCGCTTCGGCATATCGGTGGAGGTGATCACGACCGACGGCAGTCAGCCGATCGGAAACGGCATCGGCCCGGTTCTCGAAGCCCAGGATGTCATGGCCGTCCTGGCGAACGATCCCGCCGCGCCGCAGGACTTGCGCGAGAAGTCGCTGCGGCTTGCCGCCCATTTGCTCGAATACGATCCGAAACTGCGGGGTGGCACCGGTTATGCACGAGCCCGCGAATTGCTCGATAGCGGGGCGGCGCTCAGGCAGATGCAAAAAATCATCGATGCGCAGGGACGGTCGGACTGCCGCACCGAGTTGGGACCCTTGACGTTCGATGTGATGGCCGCAAGCGACGGCTTCGTCTCCGGCATCGACTGCCTGCAACTGAACCGGCTGGCGCGTATCGCCGGTGCGCCGCTCGACAAAGGCGCCGGCATCAGGCTGTTCAAGAAAATCGGCGACCGCGTCGAAAGCGGCGAACCGCTCTACCGGGTCCATGCCTTCGACCAGTCGGAGCGCGACCTGACGGCAGCCGGCGCGAAGAGCAATTCGGGTTACTCGATCGAAAACACGACGGCGTCCGGCAACAGGACGATACCGTGAGCAAGATCGCCATCCAGAGCCTGCCATCCTGCGCCGGCGACGCCAAACGGCTGGCGTCGCTGCTGGGCCTGCCGCTGCAGGAAATCGCGTTGCATCGTTTTCCCGACGGGGAAATGCGTGTGACCGTCGGCCCGGGCGCATCGACCACGATCATCTACGCCTCGCTCGACCAGCCGAACGACAAGCTCCTTGCTATCCTGTTCGCCGCGGAAGCGCTGCGCCGCGCGGGCGCAAGGCGGCTGGTCCTGCTGGCGCCGTATCTGTGCTACATGCGCCAGGACACAGCGTTCCACGACGGCGAAGCGATCAGCCAGAAAGCCGTCGGCCGGCTGCTTGCGGCGACGGTCGACCGCGTGATCACGGTAGACGCTCACCTTCATCGCACCACCGACATATCCACGGTCTTTCCCGGCATCGAGGCCGAAAACCTGTCGGCCATGCCGGCTGTCGCCAACGCGCTGCGCAAGACCGGAATTGATCCCGCAACCATTGTGATCGGTCCTGACACGGAATCGCGCCCCTGGGTGAGCGATCTGGCGGGTCGCCTCGGTCTGGCGCATGCGATTGCGCAGAAAATTCGCCGCGGCGATCGCGCCGTCGAAATCAGCTTTGAAGAAACCGGGCTGCTCGCCGGCCGGCCGGCCCTGCTGGTCGACGATATCGTCTCGTCGGGGGGCACCCTGATCGCCTGCGCAAAGGCGCTCAAGGCCGCCGGCGCCCGCGCGGTCGACGCCGTCATCACCCACGCATTGTTTCCGCCGGAAATGACGACCGATTTTGCCGCCGCCGGCATAGGTTCGGTCCGTTCGACGTCCAGCGTGCCGCACCCCACCAACGCGATTCCGCTCGACGATATCTTTACGGCCGCCTTGCGCGGCGAGATGAATGGCAACGGCTTCCCGGAGAACACCCCATGAGCGTCACGGTACGATTTTGCGGCGCGGCGCGCACCGTGACCGGCTCCTGCTATCTGGTGCAAACCCCGTCCGGGCGCTTCCTGATCGACTGCGGCCTGTTCCAGGGCCAGAAAACGCTGAAGGCCCTCAATTATTCCGACTTTCCGTTCCGGCCAGCCGATGTCGATACCGTGCTTCTGACGCATGCCCATATCGATCACAGCGGGCTGCTGCCGAAGTTGGTGCGCGAAGGTTTTCGCGGCAGGATCCTGGCGACGCGCGGAACGATCGACCTGTGCTCCTACATGTTGCCGGATTCCGGAGGCATCCAGGAATCCGAGGTCGCCGCCCT
>JAYSPJ010000364.1:0-5397 GCA_043722155.1 Bradyrhizobium sp. | reverse complement strand
CCGCTTCTTCAGGACGTTGCGCGCCGGCGGCATCGAACTCGTCCGGGAGCGCGCCTTTGCCGATCATCATCCGTTTTCGCAAAGCGAGATCGAAACCCTGATCGCTGAGGCGACACGCGATGCGTTGACCCTGGTGACGACGGAAAAGGATCTGGCGCGGCTGCGCCACGGCGGAGAGCTTCCGTCATGGGCGAAAGCGATTGTGCCGTTCGCGGTGACGCTCGAATTCGATGACGCTGCGGGATTGCGGAGGTTCGTGACGGAGCGGCTGTTCAAGGCGCGCGAGAAGATTTTCAACAGAAACCAACGTCGTCCCGGCGAACGCCGGGACCCATAATCCCGGTCTTCTGTTGTTGCAGAAGGTGTCTACTGGATTGCCGTATCGAGGCGCCACGGCGTATGTCCCGGCGTTCGCCGGGCGGCGAAAACCCTCAGCTTTGCGTCTTCACCGCCGCCGGAAAATGCCGCTGCAATACCGCGGTCGGGATGGCGTAGGCCTCCTGCAGGTCGACGCTCCAGTATTTCAGCTCGTCGAGCGGTATCCGCGCGTCGGTCACCGCGCAGCGCACATAGGTTCCCGGCGAGATCACGCGGAAATCGCCGTCCAGATATTGCACCTGCGCTTCGCCATGGCCCGACGGGCCGAATTTATTCAGCACGGTTGAATTCTCCGATGAACCTCGGCAATCGGGGCCGGGTTAGATATTTCCTGATGCATCTATCATAGATAGGTCATGCTGTCCGCCCGTCAAACCCACCGATTTGTGATGATTTGCGGACTTTTCCGCATGTTACCTTGGCCCAGGTGTAGCGCTGTTCTGCGGCACCATAACGATTCGGCAAACCCGATGCGCCTTCTGTCAGCAGCTGCATTCCTGACGCTCTTCGGCTTTGCGCTTGCTTTGGCGTCTGCCGCCGACGCGGCGCCGCTGCCGTCGCCGCTTCAGGTCGAGATTCCCTCCAGCAGCGGCACGCTGCATGCGCAGCTCTACAAGCCCGACGGCGACGGCCCATTTCCGGTGGTGATCGCGCTGCACGGCTGCGGCGGCCTCGGCGCAAGTTCCGGGCCGGTGCAGCAGCGCTACCGCGATTGGGCCGAGCCATTGTTGAAGGGCGGCAAGGCCGTGTTGCTGCCGGACAGCTACGGTTCGCGCGAATTGGGACCGCAATGCCGGGTCAAGGAGCGCCGCATCCTCGCCCGCCGCGAACGGGTCGCCGACATCATGGCGTCCCGGCAATGGCTGATCCAGCAAACATGGGCGGCGCGCGATCGCATCAGCCTGATGGGATGGGCCAATGGTGCCAGCGCATTGCTGTGGGCGGTGCGTCCGCAATCGCCGACGCGCAATGTCGAGCCGGATTTCCGCGCCGCGATAGCGTTCTATCCGGACTGCCGCATTTCGTCCGGTCTCGGATGGAGCGCGCGGGTTCCGACGCTGCTGTTGATCGGCGCCAGGGACGACATCAGTTCGCCGCCCGCCTGCCGTCAGATGGTCGATGGCGCACGCGGGCGCAGCGCGCTGGCGCGGATCGTGGTCTATCCCGGAGCCGCGCACGATTTCGACCGCACGAATTTTCCGCCGCAGGCGATCGGTGGCGCGTCCGATCCGGCCTTGCCGGAGCGCGGCCATCTCGGCGCGGACCCGGAAGCGCGCGCGGATTCGCTGAGGCGCGTTACGGAATGGCTGGCGCGGTAGGCAGACCTTAGCCAGTCGATATCGATTGTCACGGCCAGGCTTGCCCCGGCCGTCCACGTCTTTTGTTGCGGCCCTAAGAAAGTCGTGGATGCCCGGATCAAGTCCGGGCAGGACGATAGAGAGAATGCCGCTAAAACAAACTTCCCTGACCCGCGGGCTTTGCAACGCGCTTGGGCGTTGATGTCTTCGGCTCGCCGGCCGCGGGCTGCACCGGACGCGGGGCCACAGGCCGATCAGCGTCCGCGGTCGCGCCGATGTGCCCATCGGCAAATTCGAGGTTGAGATACGCCCCCGGGCCGATGTCGGCGGCGGCGTGCACGGGCTGGCCCTGTTCATCGCGCACCAGGGCAAAACCGCGTGCGAGCACGCCGCGATACGACAGCGCCGACAGCAGCTTTCCGCTATGCGCGACCCGCGCGTCGAGTCGCTGCATCACGGTTGCGACGGCGCGCCGCGCGCGCTCGGCCAGACGCAGCGTGCGCTCGCGCTGGCGCGCGATGGTCTGGCGTTGCGCCTGCGCGTTGGCGAGTTTCGAGGCTTTCAGACGAATCTCGAGGCCTGCGAAGCGATCGCGGCGGCGGCGCACCAGCGAGCGCGCGCCATGGCTCAGCCGTTCGCTGTTGATGGTCAATCGTTGCGCGGCGTGGCTGACCTGCGCGTGCAGGACTCCCAACGTCAGTTTGGCGCTGCTGGCTGCGAAGCGGCGGAAATGCGCATGGGTATTGGCCTTCAATCCGCGGGGCAGGGCGCTGGCGGCGCCGTCCAGCCGTTGCCGCGGGATCGCCAGCAGTTCGCCGGCGGCGGGCAGCGCGCGCACCGCGGCGCGCAGCTCGTTGCGGCGGCCTTCCTGGGCGCGCTGCCAGCACAGCATGGTGCGCCGCGCCAGCGCGGAAACCTCGACGAACAGTTCGGCGCGCACCGGCACCGCCATTTCGGCGGCGGCGGTCGGGGTCGGCGCGCGCTTGTCGGCGGCAAAATCGATCAGCGTGATGTCGGTCTCGTGACCGATCGCCGAGATCAGCGGGATCATGCTTTCGGCGGCGGCGCGAACCACGATCTCCTCGTTGAACGACCAGAGGTCCTCCAGCGAGCCGCCGCCGCGCGCCACGATCAAAAGATCCGGCCGCGGAATTTTGCCGCCTTCCGGCAGCGCATTGAAACCGCGGATCGCGGCCGCGACCTGTTCGGCCGAGCCTTCGCCCTGCACCTTGACCGGCCACACCAGCACGCGGCGCGGAAAACGGTCCTGCAGCCGATGCAGGATGTCGCGAATCACGGCGCCGGTCGGCGAGGTGACGACGCCGATCACTTCCGGCAGCCATGGTAGTAATTGCTTGCGCGCCTCGTCGAACAGGCCTTCGGCGGCGAGCTTCTTCTTGCGCTCTTCCATCAGCGCCATCAGCGCGCCGATCCCGGCGGGCTCGATCGCCTCGATCACGATCTGGTATTTCGACGAGCCGGGATAGGTCGTGAGCTTGCCGGTGGCGATGACCTCGAGGCCCTCCTGCGGCTTGAACCGCATCCGGCCATGGACGCCCTTCCAGATCACCGCCTCGATCTTGGCGCTCTCGTCTTTCAGCGCGAAATAGCAGTGCCCGGAGGAATGCGGTCCGCGAAAGCCGGAGATTTCGCCGCGCACCCGGACATGCCCGTAGGCGTCCTCCACCGTCCGCTTCAGGGCGGAGGACAGTTCGGACACCGTGAATTCCGGCGCGTTGAGAAGGGGGTCGGCTGGTGGCATTTGAGACAATCGATTCGGGTTTTTCAAACTGGCCCGCAAGGTAGGGTTTTCGAACGCGACCGCCAATCGGCACTTGCAAGCCCGATAACTCTGTATTACAGAGTACTCTATATTCAGCCCAGTCAGTGAGGGATGCCATGTTGAAACCGCTGCTGCGCAGGTCGTTGAGCTCCCTGAGGTGGGCGCTGTGCGCCGTGGGCGCACTCGCCGTTGTGGTCACCGCGCTTGTCGCCGACGAACTGATGCTGGCGGACAAGTATGCGCCGGCCGTGCACGCGGTCGCGCCCGCGGTCGACGTGAAGCTGATCGACGGCGTCAATCACATGGGCATCGTCAGCGTCCCGAAAGCGGTATCGGTGATCGCGGACGACGTCGCCACGCGCGGAGCGGCCGGGTCGTAACCGCGACCAGGAGGAGGGCGATATGATCGACAGCCAGCAGGCTTCCCGGGCGCTCGCCGAAATCGACGAGGTGGTGCGCCGGGTCCGTCAATCCCGGATCTACCAACTCGCCAGCCTTCTCATGATCATGTGGGGCGCGCTGGTATTCGTCGGCAATGTCGCCTCGTTCGGCTGGCCGCGTTATGCCGGTTATATCTGGATCGCCGTCAACGTGGCGGGGGTCGCGGGCTCCTTCGCGATCAGCGTGCTGACGCTGATCGGCTATTTTTTCGTCGGCGGCTGGTTCGAGCCGTGGATGACCTTCGTCAATGGCGGCGGGCTGATGCTCGGCGGTCTCTGGATGCGCCGGAGCTGATAGCGATGGCCGAACTCGACGACATCATCCACCAGCCGCTGCGGCTGAAAATCATGGCGGCGCTGAACGCGCTGCCGGCAGCCTCGGGACTCGAATTCCCCCGGCTGAAAAAACTGACCGGCGCCACCGACGGCAATCTCGGCGCCCATATCGAAACCCTGGCCAAGGCCGGCTATGTCGCGGTCGAAAAGGCCTTTGTCGGCAAAAAACCGCAGACCACGGTCACCGCCACTGCGGCAGGGCGCGGCGCGTTCGCCCGGCATGTCGCGACGCTGCAGGAAATCATCGCGGCCTCGGCGCGGCAGCCCTAGCTCCATCCGTCATTCCGGGGCGCTCGCAACGCGAGCGAACCCGGAATCCCGAGCGGGGATGCACCAGCGCCAACACAATCTCGAGATTCCGGATCGGCGCGCATGGCGCGCCGTCCGGAATGACGATGTTTGGGCGGTGTCCCCTCTTGCAGCGGCGGGGGGACTCGTGCGACCGAAACCGTTCCGCACACCTCATCTGGCTTCCTCCCATGAACATCCTCCTGCTCGGTTCCGGCGGCCGCGAACACGCTCTCGCCTGGAAAATCGCGGCCTCACCCTTGGTGACGAAACTCTGGTGCGCGCCGGGCAATGCTGGGATCGCCCGCGAAGCCGAATGCGTCGCGGTCGATATATCGGACCATGCGGCGGTGATCGATTTCTGCAAGACTAACAAGGTCAACTTCGTCGTGGTCGGACCGGATGCGCCGATCGCGGCCGGTATCGTCGACGACTTCAATGCTGCCGGCATCAAGGCGTTCGGGCCTACCAAAGCGGCCGGGCAGCTCGAGAGTTCAAAGAGCTTCACCAAGGCGCTGTGCCGCGCCAACAACATTCCGACCGCCGTCTATGCGCACTTCACCGACGCGGACAAGGCCAAGGCCTATATCCGGGCGCAGGGCGCGCCGATCGTGGTCAAGGCCGATGGCCTTGCCGCCGGCAAGGGCGTGGTGGTGGCGATGACGGAAGCCGAAGCGCTCGACGCCGTCGACATGATGTTCGGCGGCGGTTTTGGCGAGGCCGGCGCCGAGGTGGTGGTCGAGGAGTTCATGCAGGGCGAGGAGGCCTCGTTCTTCGCGCTGTGCGACGGCGAGCATGCGCTGCCGCTCGTCACCGCGCAGGACCACAAGCGCGCCTTCGACGGCGACCAGGGGCCGAACACCGGCGGCATGGG
>JAYSPJ010000363.1:0-3421 GCA_043722155.1 Bradyrhizobium sp. | reverse complement strand
CCGCGCTGGCGCTCAAGGTCTACGGCAAGCCGCTGGTCTATCTCGACAGCGCCGCCTCGGCGCAGAAGCCCAATGCGGTGCTCGATCGCATGACGCAAGCCTACAAGAGCGAATACGCCAACGTGCATCGCGGGCTGCACTACCTCGCCAATGCGGCGACCGAAGCCTATGAAGGCGGCCGCGAAAAGGTCGCGAAATTTCTCAACGCCGGCCGCACCGAAGAGATCATCTTCACCCGCAATGCCACCGAGGCGATCAACCTCGTGGCGTCGTCCTGGGGCGAACCGAACATCAAGGCCGGCGACGAAATCGTGCTCTCGATCATGGAGCATCATTCCAACATCGTGCCCTGGCATTTTCTCCGGGAGCGTCACGGCGCGGTGATAAAATGGGTTGATGTCGACGACGAAGGCAATTTCCTGATCGACGAATTCGAGAAGCTGTTGACCGATCGCACCAAATTGGTCGCGATCACGCAGATGTCGAATGCGCTCGGCACCATCGTGCCGGTCAAGGACGTGGTGAAACTGGCCCATGCCCGCGGCATCCCGGTGCTGGTCGACGGCAGCCAGGCCGCGGTTCACCTCGCCATCGATGTGCAGGATATCGACGCCGACTTCTACGTCTTCACCGGCCACAAGCTGTACGGCCCGACCGGCATCGGCGTGCTCTATGCCAAGCACGAGCACCTGGTGGCGATGCGGCCCTACAACGGCGGCGGCGAGATGATCCGCGAGGTTGCGCGGGATTGGGTCAGCTACGGCGACCCGCCGCACAAATTCGAGGCCGGCACGCCGGCGATCGTGGAATCGATCGGGCTCGGGGCCGCGATCGACTACGTCAATTCGATCGGCAAGGAGCGTATCGCCGCGCACGAGCACGATCTTTTGACCTACGCCGAGGGTCGGTTGCGCGAAATCAATTCGCTGCGGCTGATCGGGACCGCGAAGGCTAAGGGTCCGGTGATCTCGTTCGAGATGAAGGGGGCCCATGCCCACGATATCGCCACCGTGATCGACCGTCAGGGCATCGCGGTGCGCGCCGGCACCCATTGCGCGATGCCGCTTTTAGAGCGGTTCAACGTGACGGCGACGTGCCGTGCCTCATTCGGGATGTATAATACCCGTGAAGAAGTCGACCATCTGGCACAGGCGCTGATCAAGGCGCGGGAACTGTTTTCATGACCGACACCATCGAAGCCAAAAGCAGCAATATGGAAACCAACTCGGCGCTGCCGCCGGAGGAGACCGAGCGGCTCGGCGGCGAGATCGTGGCTGCGCTGAAGACCGTATTCGATCCTGAAATTCCGGCCGATATCTACGAACTCGGCCTGATCTACCAGGTCGATATCAAGGACGACCGCTCCGTCGACGTCATGATGACGCTGACGACGCCGAACTGTCCGGCGGCGGGAGAATTGCCGCAGATGGTGGAGAACGCGGTTGCCAGCGTTCCCGGCGTCGGTGTCGTCAATGTCAATCTGGTCTGGGACCCGGCCTGGACGCCGGACCGCATGACCGACGAGGCGCGCCTCGTTCTCAATATGTGGTGAAGCGTTAGTGGCGTTGGGCTCAACTTTTCAAGCGACGATCGCCGACATTGATTGGCGGCCAGGAATGACCACATGACCAATATGACACCCGCCTCACCGACACCGGCAGCAAAACCGAAGCCGCGGCCCAGGCCGCAGGTCATGAAGCTGACCGAAGCCGCAGCACTTCGGATTACCGAACTGACCAAGCGTGCCGATTCCGAGATCGTCGGACTTCGCGTCGGGATCAAGAACGGCGGCTGCGCCGGGCAATCCTACACGGTCGAATACGCCCATGAGGTCCGTCCCACCGACGAGGTGGTCGAGGACAAGGGTGTCAAGATCCTGGTCGATCCCAAGGCGGTGCTGTTCCTGCTCGGCACCGAGATGGACTACAAGGCCGACAGGATGTCGGCGCAGTTCATCTTCAACAACCCGAACCAGACCGGTGCCTGCGGCTGCGGCGAGTCGGTGCAGCTGACGGCTGCGAAGGTGGATGGCTAGACTAGACGCCATCGAGACGCCCCGCCGTCATTGCCAGGAGCGTGAGCGACGGATTGCTTCGCTTCGCTCGCAATGACGCGGTATAGGCTGGGCCATCCTCGCTGTGGATCGCCACCATGGACCGCGATTTCCTGATCGATCTGTTTTCCGACTTCGGGCCGGTGACGATCCGCCGGATGTTTTCCGGCTTCGGCATTTCCGCCGACGGTATCAACTTCGCGCTGGCGCTGGCTGGCGGTCTCTACTTCCGCGCCGACGAAGAGACCATTCCGCGATTCGAGGCGGAAGGCTCGAAGCCGTTTTCCTATCAAACCCGGGCCAGGACCGTCACGGTGGGGTCGTATTGGCAGCTGCCGGAGCGGCTGTATGACGATCCGGAAGACTTGACGGGATGGGCGAGGGCGGCGCTGGCGGCGGCCCGGCGCGCGGCGTTGCGCAAGCGTCCGAAGGCGAAGAAGCAAGTGACGAAAAAGGCGACCAAGAAAGCGGCTAGGAAGAAGCTCTCCAAGAAGAAAGCATAATTTGACGTCGTCCCGGCCCAGTGAGCGCAAGCGAACGCCGAGCCGGGACGACGAGTAGAATGACCTCACGCCACCTGGCTGTGGGCCTCGGCGGCGTATTCCGGATCGACCTCGCAGATGACGCGGTTGCGGCCGTTGCGCTTGGCGGCGTAGAGGCAGGCATCGGCGCGTTCGATGAGCGAATCCGTATCGTCGTCCGGCTTCAGCATGGAAACGCCGACCGAGATGGTAACGCGTCCCAAAATCTCGCCGGTGGATTTCTTCTTCAGTTCCTTCGCCATGACCGCGCGGCGGATGTGATCGGCGACCGTCAGCGCCTGGCGCAGCGCGGTGTTGGGCAGCACCACCGCGAACTCCTCGCCGCCGTAGCGGGCGGTGATATCCTGGCCCTTGATGGTCTGTTTCAGGGACATGCCTACCAGCCGCAAGACCTGATCGCCGGTGAGATGGCCATAGGAATCGTTGAACGATTTGAAGTGGTCGATATCGAACATCAGGAGCGAAAGCGGCTCGCCGTTCGACAGCGCATTCTCCACGGCCGCATCGATCGAGCGGTCGAAATATTTGCGGTTGCCGAGGCCGGTCAAGGGGTCGGTCAGGCTTTCCGTCCTGATCGCCTCGAGGCTCTGCTGCAGATTGCTGATCTCGTTTTTCGACAGCGACAGCCGGTCTTCCAGCGCCTTGTTGGTGTCGCGCATCTCGCGGGTGGATTGCACCAGGGTTTCGACGATCGCCTTGATCTGATCGCGGTCGCGCGCAACCGAGAGTTTTTGGGTCGCGCCGGACAGACTGTCGTCGTAACTCGCCGACATCCCGAGGGCGTCGGAGATCAGGGTCATCACGTCGTCGATTTCGCCGATCACGC